>JABEVB010000189.1 GCA_013044165.1 Phycisphaerales bacterium | reverse complement strand
GAGGCATATTCGAAAATATGGCGAGGAGCGAGAACGCAGCAGACGGCCGCCCTGGGCCGCAAGACGATCCCGCCGGAGTTTTCAAACAGGCTCTTAGTGACTTCGTTTCTTTGTGGCAGATCGTCGCTGTCTCTGTTTTCTCTATCTACCCGCTCGGCGCAGCCGCGACTGCGAACAGCTCAAACGCTATTTGACACCCCCACCGCAAATTCTTACAATCTCAAAAGGTTTGTTGCAAAACGACGATGTGCTGGCGCAACATGCAATTCGCTTGGCCTTGTCGGAAACTTTGCCGGTTTTTGGAGCATCGTTCAGAAGGATATTTTTCGGCACTGTTTGTGCTAATTGAAAGTTGACCAATATGTCCGAAATTAGTTCTGCGGTGGATGACAAGGGTTTGGGGGCTACGGGGCGACGCGACGCATGGTGGGTTGGCCCGCTGCTGGTTGTGCTGGGACTGTCCGCCTTTGGCGTGTATTCCACCTGGGCCGCATGGACCGGCAACAACTATCTTCTCACCGCGGGCGGAGCCGATTATCTCTCCCCGTTTTACTCACCCGACCTCAAGAGCCTGCTGGGCATAAGCGTCCCGTTTTCTTATGCGTTTTTAATCCTCTGGGTTCCGCTGGGCTTCCGCGCCTCGTGCTACTACTACCGCAAATCGTACTACCGGGCGTTTTTTTTAGACCCCGCAGCCTGCGCCGTCGGCGAGCCTAAGGGCCGCAGGTATAAGGGCGAGACAGCCTTTCCGTTTATTCTGCAGAACTTTCACCGCTACTTTTTTTACCTGGCCACCATTGTGCTGCTGTTTTTGTGGTATGACGCCGGCCGGGCATTTTTCTTTGCGGACAAACTCGGCCAACTCCACTTTGGTGTGGGGGTTGGCTCGATTGTCATGCTGCTGAACGTCATTGCCCTTTCCGGCTTCAGTTTGGGCTGCAATTCGCTGCGGCATCTTACCGGCGGCAAGCTCGACTGCTTCAGTTGTTCGGCCGCGGCCCGAACACGCTACAAGCTATGGGGCGGGGTTACGTTTTTTAATCTGCGGCACATGGAATGGGCGTGGATCAGCCTGTTTTCGGTCGGCCTTACCGACTTGTACATCCGCCTGTGCTGCATGGGCGTTCTTCACGATATAAGGATATTCTAACATCACCATGCTCGATAAATACGAAACACACGAACACGATGTCGTCATTATTGGTGCCGGCGGCGCCGGCCTGCGGGCCGCGATTGAATGCTCCGCCCGCGGACTCAAAACCGCCCTGATCTGTAAATCGCTGCTGGGCAAGGCGCATACCGTCATGGCCGAGGGAGGCATTGCCGCCGCTCTTGCCAACGTTGAAAGCGCCGACTCCTGGCAAACCCACTTTCA
Organism: Phycisphaerales bacterium; assembly: GCA_013044165.1. Taxonomy (GTDB): domain Bacteria; phylum Planctomycetota; class Phycisphaerae; order WQYP01; family WQYP01; genus JABEVB01. The sequence goes on along the minus strand of JABEVB010000189.1, from coordinate 45,927 downwards.
AGACACCATGTTTGGCGGAAAATACCTCAACAATTGGCGCATGGCCGAACTTCATGCCAAAGAATCGCCCGACCGCGTACGCGAACTCGAGCGATGGGGCGCTGTGTTTGACCGTACACCCGAGGGCAAAATTCTTCAGCGAGCCTTTGGAGGCCACACGTACAAGCGCCTCGCCCACGTCGGCGATCGCACCGGCCTTGAACTCATTCGCACCCTGCAGGACAAGGGCATTCATCAAGGCATTGATGTGTACATGGAATGCACCATCTCCCGGCTGCTTAAAGATGGCGACCGGATGACGGGCGCGTTTGGCTACTGGCGCGAAAATGGCCGCTTTGTGGTGTTTAAGGCCAAGGCCGTCATACTGGCCACCGGCGGCGTGGGCAAATGTTTCAAAATTACGTCCAATTCGTGGGAAGGCACTGCCGACGGCCACGCCCTGGGCTTTGAAGCCGGCGCAGAACTGGTGGATATGGAGTTTGTACAGTTTCACCCGACGGGCATGGTATGGCCGCCGGGCGTAATGGGCTTGCTGGTTACGGAGGCCGTTCGCGGCGAAGGCGGCATTCTTCGCAACAGCAAGGGCGAACGCTTCATGGAAAAGTATGACCCCAAACGCATGGAGCTTTCCACCCGCGATGTTGTGGCCCGGTCCATCTACACCGAAGTGAAGGAAGGTCGCGGCTCGCCGCATGGCGGCTGCTTTCTGGATATTTCGCACCGCGGGGCCGAATATGTTAAGCGCAAACTACCAAGCATGTATCACCAGTTTAAAGAACTCGCCGACGTAGACATCACCAAAGAACCCATGGAAGTTGGCCCCACGTGCCATTACATCATGGGGGGAATTAAGGTGGATGCCGACACGGGTGCCACCCGCGTACCAGGACTTTTTGCCGCCGGCGAATGTACCGGCGGCATGCACGGTTCGAACCGGCTCGGCGGCAATTCGCTCTCCGATTTGCTGGTGTTTGGCCGCCGTGCCGGCATTGGCGCCGGCGACTATGCGGCCGGTGCCCCGGCCGCCAACATCGCCGAGGCCGAGGTTGAAGCAGCCGCCGCCGAAATGACGGGCTATTTTGGCCGCCCCAACCCCGAAAGCCCCTACAAACTGCACATAGACCTGCAGAACATGATGCAGAGCATGGTGGGCATATTCCGCGAAGAAGGCGACCTTACCGCTGCCATCGCCAAACTTCAGGAGTTTAAGCAGCGCTACGAGCATGTTGCCGTGGAAGAAGGCCAGCGCATGTACAACCCCGGCTGGCACCTGTGCCGCGACCTTAAAAACATGCTGATCTGCTCCGAAGCCATTGCCCGCGCCGCTTTGATGCGTAAAGAGAGCCGCGGCGGTCACAGTCGGCTGGACTTCCCCAAGTACGACAGCTACTGGGGCGAACACAACATTATTATTTCGAAGGACGGCCCGGCCATGAAGGTTGAGCCACGCGAAACGGTTAAAGTCGCGGAACTTGCGCCGCTTGTTGAGGCGCGTAAAGCCAAGGAAAGCAGCAAATGAGCAAACGAACGTTTGTGGTATGGCGCGGCAACAAAGACGGCGGCAACTTTGTAGAATACCCCGTCGAAGTTGAAGAAGGCATGGTGGTGCTTGACGCCATCCATCAAATTCAGCGCACCAGCGCACCCGACCTTGCCTGCCGCTGGAACTGCAAAGCCGCCAAGTGCGGTTCGTGCAGCGCGGAAGTCAACGGCAAACCACGGTTGATGTGCAAAACGCGCCTCGACGATTTGCCCGGCGAGGAGGCGATTACCGTCAAGCCGCTCAAGAGCTTTCCCATTATTCGCGATTTGGTCACCGACGTCTCGTGGAATTACACGGTCAACAAAAAGATTCCCCCCTTTACACCCAAAAAAGGGGCGGACTTTATCATGCAGCAGAGCGACGTTGACCGCGTGCAGGAGTTCCGAAAGTGCATTGAATGCTTTTTGTGCCAGAATGTCTGCCATGTGGTGCGCGAGCACAACCAGAAGAGCCACTTTTTTGGCCCGCGGTTTTTTATTCGCGTGGCCAGTCTCGAAATGCACCCGATGGACGCCCTCAACCGCATACCTCAAATCAAAAAAGAAGGCGGTTTGGGCAGGTGCAACATCACCAAGTGCTGCACGGAAGTCTGCCCGGAAGAAATACATATCACCGACAATGGCATTATTCCACTGAAAGAGCGCGTTGTAGATCAGTTTTTTGACCCCGTGCAAATTGTGATCCGCAAAATCACCGGAGCCGACAAACCGCAACCCACAGAATAAGCCCGGAGCATCACAATCCGCATAACAGCGAAAGGTGAGTTACCGCCATTGATTATTGCGCACTTGACTGACAAACCATTGGAAACGGCTTGGAACGCGGCCGCCAATCGAACTGCCAATGATAGTGCCCTTTACAACGAGGGTTCATAACATGTCGCCCAACGTATCCCGTTTATGCCGGTGGCAGATCATACTGGTGCTGGTCAGCATGCTTACCTCGACCATCGCCGGTGGGTCTCCATCATCCCGCTTTTTTCTACAACCCCATGATCGCGTGGTATTTTATGGCGACAGCATCACAGAACAACGCCTCTACACCAATGACGTTGCGACCTTTGTGCATACGCGCTTTCCCAAGCTTCCGGTCACCTTCATCAATTCCGGCGTCGGAGGTGATAAGGTGGGCGGCGGCTGGGCCGGCCCGCTTAACGTGCGGCTCGCCCGCGATGTATTTCCATTCCGACCGACCGTCGTGGTCGTCATGCTGGGCATGAACGACGTATTGAGGGGCCATCCACTTTCCGCCTACGAACAGGGATATCAACTGCTCGTCGCCAAATTGAAGAAACATTTACCTCATGTGCGACTGGTGTTGATTGGCCCCTCGCCATTCGGCGACAGCGCCACGCCCAATAAGATCAATGACCGGCTCATTGTCATGAGCCGGTTCGTCCAGCGGCTTGCCAAGCAGAATGGCGGCCTGTTTGTAGACTTTAACGCCCCGCTTGTCAGCGCGATGGCCCGCATCGGCCAGACCTCCCCAAAGCTGGCCTCCAAGCTTATTCCAGGCAAGATTCATCCAGGGGCAAGCGGCCAACTGCTCATGGCCACCGCTCTGCTTAAGGCCTGGCATGCTCCATCCACAGTTACGGCCGTGCAGATTCAGGCAAGGCCGCTGGCAACGATCCGCAGCGATCATACAACGATCTCCCTGTTGAGCCGTCACGCCGGAAGATTAACATGGACACAGCAGGACACCGCCCTGCCATTTCCAATCATGAACTTGCACGCCCATTGCCCACAGTTTCCACCCATCAGCCGCACGTGGACGATCAATAGCCTCGTGATTGAACTCCCCTACTCAGGCCCGCCTCAGCTTGCCGCCTTTACCAATCCGCTCGCACAACAGGTTCTCCGCATTACCCATTTCTACCGCACCCTCGACGCACAGACGCTTATGGTGAATGGCCTGAATGCCGGGAACTATACGTTGCGAATAAATAACAGCATCGTCGGCACCTTTACTCAAGGGCAACTAGCCGCGGGCATCAATCTTGCAAAGTACAACACACCCATGCTTCAACAGGCTTATCGCACACTCAGGCAGGTTTGGCGCATCAGTTCAATGCGGTATTTCGCGTGGCGGCAGCTTGAACTGACTCTGTATGCTTCCACAGCCAACCAAACACAAACATACGTTGCCAGTCCCTGGGTGCATGTTAAACCGGGCCGTATTGACAATACCTCAGCAGCACAACGCGCGGTAAAACAAATTCTCGCTGGCTATTCTAAGCTTGTTCACCTGCAGCAGTTGCGACTCTTCCACATGATGCCAGCACTGCCTACACACTATGAGCTTTCTCCGGCGGCAGGGCCAAACGCACACTCCGGCGGCAAATAGCCCATGAGGGCATGTGCGAACCTGGCGCGAGGCGATTTTGATTGCCGGAGCATCAGTGCCAAGCGCGAGCGCCAAGCCAACTGACGGCGAGCGCAAGCTGTCGAAAGGCGATGCCGCAGATGTCGCGGGCGTGTGAGGCCCACGGTGCTACCATAGCTTTTTACACACACTGTTAAACACATGAGGCGGCGTTAGGTCTTGTGAGGCGATTTTGCCGGGTACGAGGCGATGGCTGCCTTGCTTTGAAGCGGAACGCAGAGCCTTGCACTCGGGCCGATGCAGACAAGATGTCTGCGTTACCGGCGCTGGCGGCGTCATGGCACGTCATTGTATATAATGGTTAATTGATAGATTTTGGCAGACGGACGAGGCCGTGCGTCCGCAGGCAGGGATGCAATGACTCGGCTGCGGGCGGCAAAAGAAAGATTCAGTTGATGGCAAAGGCAAAAATATTTATTGATGGCGAAGCCGGAACAACCGGCCTGCAAATTCGAGCACGGCTGGCCCAGCGGCCCGATATTGAACTCATCAGCATTGCCCACGATAAACGCAAGGACGACGCAGAAAGACAGCGGCTGCTTAACGATGTAGATGTAGCGGTGCTTTGCCTGCCCGACGACGCCGCCCGCGCTGCGGTCGCCATGGTCAGCAATCCAAACGTGCGAATACTTGATGCAAGCACGGCGCATCGCACCAAGGCCGATTGGGTATACGGCATACCAGAATTGGCTCCGCATCAGGCGGATAAAATCCGCACAGCCCATCGCGTTGCCAATCCGGGGTGTTATTCGTCGGGCATGGTGCTATTGGTACGCCCTCTGGTGGACGCCGGACTGCTGCCACCCGAAGTACCTTTGACGGTGCAGGGTATTTCCGGCTACAGCAGCGGTGGGCGGCAGATGATTGATTCTTTTGAGGGGCGCGGAGCCAATGTCATTCACGACCCCATTCGGCTCTATGCCCTTGAGCTTAACCACAAACATGTTGAAGAAATGAGGCTGCACAGCGGCCTTGTGCATCGGCCGCTGTTTGTGCCTGCGGTGGGCAAGTTTCCTCAAGGCATGCTGGTTGAAATTCCGCTGCAACTTTGGGCTTTGCCCAAACCCGTCAGTGGGCTGGAGATTCACCAAGCCTTGGCGCACCGGTATGCCAACCAGCGATTCATAAAAGTTATGCCGCTGGACCCGCGGCCTGCGGTGCATCTTGCGCCCGACGCGCTCAATGGCACCAATAGGATGGAAATATTTGTGTTTGAAAACCGAGCCGAGCAACAAGCCTTGCTGGTTGCCCGGCTCGATAATCTGGGCAAAGGGGCCTCAGGGGCCGCCGTGCAAAATCTTGATTTAATGCTCGGCCTTGGCGGCGGCAGCCTTTACGAACTACCCACCGACTAAAAGCCTCATTCAAGCCGCTTCCGCCGGACCGAGAAGCTCGGTCAGGTCGCGGAGAGCCTCTTCCAGCGCGGTCATGCCTGGGTTAATGGCCAAAGCCAGCCGGTAGTAGCGACGTGCACCATCAAAATCGCCCATGCTGGTGTGACAATGCCCCAGTCCGGCCATGGCCATAAAGTGCTGAGGCACGCGGGCAAGCACTTCGTTACAGTCTTTAATCGCCTCGGCATAGCGCTCGGCCATGGAATAGGCTATGGATCGCTGATGATACGCCTCGGCAAAGTCGCTGTCGGCCTGTATGGCCATCGAAAACTTTTCGATGGCCGCTTCAATGTTGCCATGGTTGAGGTGTTGCGACCCATTTTTAAGAAACATGCCGCTCTGCCGACGTCCGGCTCTGGCCCAAATGCACATAAGAGCGTTATCGGCGGCGTCGTTAAGGCCTGGAGTTTCATCATGAAGCACGCAGGCCAGCGGGCCAACCGCCGCAGAATCGCCCACCAAAGCGAGCGACATCACGGCCAATTTTCGCACAGCGGCGCTGGGATGCTCAAGCAGGTCTATGAGATCGCGACCTTTCCATCCATCGCAGAGGCTACGATGGGCCATGTGCAAATCGCCTCGGTCAAAGGCTCCCTGCACCTGAGTGATCAGCCGCTTGGCTAGAACTTCGTTGGGCTTGTTTGGGCGCATGTAAAACTCTCCTGCCCCCACCGGCCAGAAAACAGTACAACCACTTATGAACTAAACTATGTGGTGCCATTGACCTGCCAAGACTTTAGCTTTCGCCATCTGTGGAGCCACCACTCCACATCAGCCTGGCAGGACAAAGCCTGCTATCTGACACCGGCTAATAGTAGGCAGCACCCCTAGGCGAGGCAAGAGGCAAGTTAGAATATTGTTAAATTTTTATCGGGCGTACATTATAAGGGGCGATAAAAGCGGCATTTTAGTCACCATCAAGCGGATGACACAGCCAACTTAGTTATTATTACGAATTTATCATCTATCATAATCAATTAGCGATGATAGATGGTCAGCTCGCTCACCTGAAGCCTCACTTTGCATCTTTTGGCATCAGTTCAATTTGGACCCGGTGCTCCTGCCGATCGTCCCGCAGGGTAATAACACGATCATCCTGCAGTTTGTCGTCTACCTGTACGGAACGAACATTATCGCCCCCACCCGAAAATTGAATGTGGTAGAATGTTTCATGATAGCGATAATGACACTGAAAGCCTTTCCAGTGCTGCGGCAGTCGCGGCTCAAACCAAAGCCGATCCGCTTCCTGCCGCCAGCCTAGAAACACTTCAATCAACAGGCGGTACATCCAACCCGCCGAACCAGTGTACCAAGTCCAACCACCGCGCCCCTGATGCGGCGCTACCGAATAAACATCTGCGGCCACTACATATGGCTCTACCCGATACGTCGCCACCTGCTGGGGCGTGCGGCTGTGGAGCAGCGGATTAATCAATTCAAATAGCTCCCAGGCTTTGTCCACTTGCCCGGCCATGGCAAATGCCATTACGACCCAAACGGCCGCATGCGTGTATTGGCCACCGTTTTCCCGCACTCCGGGCAAGTACCCGGCAATGTAGCCCGGGTCCTGAACGGGGTGGTCAAATGGTGGATCGAATAATTTAATGAGTTTAAGGTCACGGCTTACCAACTGATCTTCCACCGCAGCCAGTGCGCTACGCTGGCGCTCGGCATCACCTGTTTGACTGATAACCGCCCAGCTTTGTGGGAGGCTGTCTATGCGGCACTGCTCGTTTTGGGCCGATCCGAGCGGCGAGCCATCATCAAAAAATGCCCGTCGGTACCACTGGCCATCCCAGGCATTTTCTTCAATTGCGGCAAGCAATTGGGCTGCATGCTGGCGGCAAAGCTCGGCCGTGGCGGTGTCCTGACGTTTCTCGGCCAGTTGCGCCATGGCATCGAGCACCTTACGCTGAAAAAATGCCAACCAAACGCTTTCGCCCCGTCCCTGAAGCCCAACGCGATTGAACCCATCGTTCCAGTCGCCGCAGCCAATGAGAGGCAGTCCGTGATCGCCCGTTCGCAGGCCGCGATTCACAGCCCGCACACAGTGCTGCCAGAGCGTTGCCTCCTGGGCACTTTTGCCAGGCAGGTCGTACCAGGATTCCTCATGTTCGGCCAGCGGGCGCCCCTGCAAAAAGCCTACTTTCTCTTCTAACACACCGGTATCGCGCGTCAGTTCAACGTAGCGACACACAGCCAGCGGCAGCCATAAGAAATCATCAGAGAAGGCGGTTCGGACCCCGCGACCAGCCGGAGGATGCCACCAGTGCTGCGCATCACCTTCTTCAAACTGCCGGGAAGCAGCGCGGAGAATTTGTGATCGAAGCAGCTCTGGCGATGCCAGCGCTGCCGCCATGGCGTCTTGAAGTTGATCGCGAAAACCGTAGGCTCCACCCGATTGATAAAAGCCACTTCGCCCCCACATGCGCGACGAAATCACCTGATAGAGCAGCCAGCCATTGGCCAATGCGTTGACACCGGCATCCGGTGTTTCAAGGTGAATGCAACCGAGGGTGCGGTTCCAATGCTGCCAGACCGTTTCCAGAGCGCGCCGTGCGCTGCCCGGCGTGCGGAACCGCTCTATAAGCTGCCGCGCCTGAACCACATCGGGCGCTGCGCCTAAAATAAATACAATTTCACGCGACGCACCGGGTGCAAGTTCCACAGCGCACATCATGGCGGCGCATGGGTCGTATACTCCACCAAGACGACCCGACAACTTACGCCTGCTCATGGCGGCTGGTTTGTCTACGCTGCCGTTACGACCCAAAAACTCCGTACGATCTCCGGTAACAGAGCGCGCGTTTTCGCTGCAATGCGCAAAGGCTACCCAGGCGGCAAAATCTGAATTCCAATAGTTATGCGCCAGAATGGCACCCGTTTTTTCGTCAAGCACCGTCACCACATGGCCGGCATTGCGGCTGCGGTTTTCGCCCAGTACCCATTCGGAAAAGCTCGTGACACTCATCGCACGAGCCTTGGCGGAGCGGTTAACGACCTTGAGCACGCAAAATTTAACCGGCTCGCGCAAAGCCGCATATACTTTAAGCTCGGAATAGATGCCCTGCTGCATGCGTTCAAAAATGCTGTACCCAAAGCCATGGCGCGTCAGCCCTGGAATGCCGCCGGGACTGCTGCGCCCGCACGGCGACCAAAAAAGACCGGTCTGGTCATCGCGAATGTACAGTGCTTCGCCCGTAGCGTCGGTTACCGGGTCGTTGTACCAGGGCGTAAGCCGATATTCGTGTGCGTTGCCAACCCAGGTATACATTCCGCCGGATTCAGAAACGACGGTGCCCAACTGCTCGCCGGCAATGACGTTACACCAAGGCGATGGAGGCAGTTTGTCAGGCGCTACGGTCATGACATATTCGCGGGCGTCGCCGGTCAGACCGCCAATTCCATTAAAAAACTGCAAATCTTCACGTCGGGCCGGTGGTGGAACAGTGTCTCGCTGCGGCTGAGAAACCGGCACCAATCGAGGTATAATGGCATGGGCGTCGGAGACGGGGCGATCCAGTTGCTCTTCGAGGGTACCAGCACTGTCGGAAAGCACCACCGCCGCAGCCGCCAGCAAAAGCAATCGGTCATCTTCGGTAAGCTGATCAAGCCTGCGTATAAAAATACCTCCCGACCGATCGAGCAACTTGGCATCCGGTCCTGCAGCGATAACCGCCATTAGTTGATCGTGCAGGTCTTGGCGATACATTGAGGTATCCTGATTCCAGATAACCAAGTCCACCGCCAGGCCTTTGAGCCTCCAGTACGCATGGGCCTTGAGCACATCGCGAACCAGCGAAAGAGTGTCGTGATTTTCGACCCGCAGCAGCAAAATAGGCAGATCGCCGGAAATGGCAAAACCCCAAAGCCCAGACTGGCCTCGCACATTGCGACGCACCGTCTCGCCGCCCGCCCGCAGCGCTGGACCGGGGTACAACAGTGCGCCGGCCAACCGGCCAAAAAGCTGCGCCTCTGCCTCGGTAGCACCGAGTTGCTGCAGCATGACCTGATTATGAGACCACGCAAGGTCCATCACGCGATCGGTCAGTCGGCGGTCACTGTAGCGGGCGGCCATGGCCTCAACCTGCTGGCGGGTGGCTCCAGCACCCAACAACATATCGAGGCAAATTGTCTGTTCCGGTTCAATGACAAAGCGGCGGCGTATGGCGACGATTGGGTCCAGTGGTGCGCCTACAAAATTGCCCAACGGACCGGGGCGGTCCATCGCCAGCGGCTGAACCACCGAGCGTCCCCTGCCAATAAAAGCCTCACGCCCGGTTTGATATGAAAACTCCGCCGCCGCGCCGTGCACCGTCAATTGGTGCATCAACCAGGGTGGCTGCTCGGCGTTAGATCGCGCTCGCCGCGTTGCCAAAAGAGCAAAGTGCTCGCTTAGTGCACTGGTTTGCACAAACAGGTTGCCAAAAGCCGGATGTGCCGCGTCGGCGGTTTGCGACTGAAGGACCACTTCGCCGTAACTGGTGACCTCAAGGGTTCGCGGCGTTTTGCCGCGATTGGTCAGCAACATACGGCGCACTTCAATATCGTCCTCGGGTGAGACGACAATGGTCATGCGCGTTTCTATCGAGCCGTCGCGCCGACTGAATTCAGCCTTGCCCTCCGAAAACACCGCTTCGTATGCCTGGCCCGTGCGGCCCGCGGGAGATATTCCGGCGGACCACCATCGCTGCGAATCAAGGTCGCGAATGTAACAATACAAGCCCCAGCAATCACACGTGTAGTCGGCCTGCCAGCGCGTCAGAGCAAGGTCGTTAAAAAGCGACCGGCCGCTGCCGACGGTTGTAACCATGACATGGTAGCGTCCATTGGATATGAGATGCGCCTCGGGCACCGGCGTAGCGGAGCCTGAGAACACACGCCATGCGGGGCGATCCTGCGCCACGGGCCGACGCGACTCGGCCACCTCCGATGAATGCGGGAAAATGCCGGCGACCCGCGGAATCTTTTCCTGAAGCAGCAATTCACCGGATCGCAGGAGCAGATCGGCCGAGAATCGCCGCTGCATGGGTTCGTGCAGTAAAAGCGATATAACCCCCAGCAGACCCATGCCCTGATGGTGCGACATAAATGAGCGAACCGTCGCGGGAATACCAGGCTCCGGCACGCGACTGGCGGTGTAGTCTATCGCTTCGTAAAAGCCATAACGTCCCATTTGCCCATCCTGCCGCAGCCGCAGCAGGTTCGCCGCCGCCCGCTCCGGCGAAACAAGCAGCGCCAGCATGGAGGCATAGGGCGCAATGACAACATCTTCCGAAAGCCGTCGCTTAAACCCAAGACCCGGCACGCCAAAGGCGCGATACTGATAATTAAGTTGTGCGTCGGTTGCATTATAGCCTGATTCGGAGACGCCCCAGGGTATGCCGCGATCATTGGCGTAACTTATATTGCGCTCAACCACAGCCTGCATCGTCTGATCGAGCAGGGTGCCGGCAAACTGCGGCATGACGAGCTGCGGCATCAGGTATTCAAACATTGAACCGCTCCAGCTCAACAGTGCGAGCTGACCAGACCGACCTGTTACCGGCCGCCCCAGTGCGAACCAGTGTTCCTGCGGCAACTGCCCCTGCACAATGCCGATGTAGCTTGTAAGTCGCGCCTCGGATGCCAGAAGATCGTAAAAGCCTTTGTCCAGAGTATTGTCAGAAACGCGAAAGCCAATGGAGAGCAGCTTTCGATCAGCATCATACAGAAACTTAAAGTCCATCTGCGCCAAGATGGCGGCCCGCCGCCCCAGGCGATCGAAGTCGCTGAGTCGCGCCTGCAATCGCTGCTGCCCCAGCCGCACGGCGGTTTCCAATGGGTCGCACCATTGCCGGCCCTGCGGTTCGATTGCGGCTGCATGGAGCGGAGGCATCGCATCCAACACCGCCTTACATGCGCCGGCTAAATCAGACAAGCTCGCATTTTGATTCAGAGCGCTGTAATGGCGCAAAAGCTCCTGCCACCGACCCGCCACCTCGGCATTGACCGGCGAAATATCCGGCGGTGGTGGCAACTTAACCCACGGTGCCAGCCAGGCAATATCCTCGCACAAATCCGAGGCTTGTTTGGCCAATATCTCGATCCAGTGGCGCACCCCGGAGGATGCTTCGTTCGAGGCATCAGCAGCATGGGCTTCGGCGGCGGAGAGCTTAACGCACCGTTTTAGCGCCTGAAAACTTTCTGGCAGGGATGCATCGCCGTGAGCGTTCATTTGCTCAATAAGTTCCTCCAATTGCCGCACGCGGACGTCAGGCGAGACATCGGTCGGCAACTGCCCGGATGCGGGGCCATGCGACTCGGCAGCCATGCTATCTTTAATAATGAGGAGCACATCGCTCAAAGCGGCAGCCCAGCGCTGCGGCAGCAGGTTTGTCGCCCGCATTTCGTCGAAGCCAGATTTAAGCACCAGCAGGTGCCCCGCCAAATTGCCGCTGTCAACGGTTGAAACATATAGCGGCGGCAGAGGTTCAAGCGTTTGCGTGTCGTACCAATTGAAGAAATGGCCGCGATAGCGTGTTAAACGATCCATAGTGTCAAACATGGCTCGCGTACGAAAAAGAAGCGTTCCGCCGCTGATCCAGCCGGCGTCAAACGCCGCCAAATTCGCAAGCGCCGCCAAGCCAATGTTGGTGGGCGAGGTGCGGTGGGCGATCCTTTCCTTGGGATATTCCTGGTAGTTGTCGGGTGGGAGAAAATGTTCTTCGGCGACAACAAACGTCTCAAAAAAGTGCCAGGTGCGGCGCGCCAGTGCCCGCAGAAATAGCTGCATTTTGGCATCCAACTTACTGCGAGCCAGGTTGAGAGGTCTGCTAAGAAGCCATGCGGCCACAGGTGAAAGCATCCAAAGCAGGGATGGCCCGGCCGCGAAAAGAGGCTTGCCATTATCAACAAGCCATGTGCAAAGCAGCAGTCCAGCGCCCAAGACAGGTGCAACCCACATACCCAGCACGAAGGCTGGCAGTTCATGCCGCACGCCACGCGCCACCAGGCCGCTGCTGCGCCATTGCAGCAAATGCCGCCGTGTAATCAGCAGTCTTATCCAAGTCTGAGCGATAGCCTGCAGGCATATCACAGCCTCAAATCCGGCAAACACTATCAATAAAAACCCTTGGGTAAGCCGGCCTGCCAAACCTGCAGCCCAATAGCTCAAGTGTTGGCTGATGGGCAGGTCTGAACTTTTGCTGGTCAGGTCAAAAGCACTCGACACCAGCAAGGGCGCAAACACCACAGCCAGAAGCCCCAATGCCCACACCCCTGGATGCCCCAACCCCAAGCACAACCAGGCGAAGAGCGCCACTGCCGCCGGTGACCAGAGGCTGCGTCTTAAGTTATCGAATATTTTCCAGCGAGACAGAGCGGAAAGTCGGTTGCTTAGCCGCCGACCGGTCATATCGCGCACCCAAGGCAGTAAATAGCCGACAATCTGCCAATCGCCGCGTATCCAGCGATGCCTGCGGTTGACGTCTGCGGTAAAATGTGAGGGGAAATCTTCAAACAACTGTACGTCGCTTACCAAGCCGGAACGCACGTGGCAGCCCTCGAGCAAGTCGTGGCTCAGGATGCAGTTTTCGGGAAATCGCTGATGCAGCACCGCATGAAAGGCATCTATGTCAATGATGCCTTTGCCGACAAAAGAACCCTCGCTGAATAAATCCTGATAGACATCGGAGACCGCCCGGGTGTATGGGTCCAGCCCGGCATCGCCACCAAAAAGCCTTACAAACCACGACCGTCGAGATGCGGGCAAATGCACAGCCACCCGAGGCTGAAGAATACCGTAACCATTGCGTACCAAGCCCGTCTTAGGATCTATTTGTGGACGATTGAGAACGTGCGCCATCGTGCCGATAAGTTTAATTGCCGTTCCACGAGGCAATTGCGTATCTGCATCAAGCGTAATGAGGAACTTCACACCGGCCAACACATCCGGATCACCCATAACTGTCAGAAAGCGGTCTCGAGCGCCGCCCCGCAACCACTCCATAATCTCGGCAAGTTTGCCGCGTTTGCGCTCATAGCCCATCCACACGCCTTCATGCGCATTAAACTGTCGCGGACGATGAAACAGGCAAAATGGGCCGGTATCGCCTTCGGCATAGCGTTGATTTAACTGCTCTATGCCTTCAACTGCCTGGCGCAGCAGCGATTCATCTTCGGGCATAATCTGCTGGGGCGCATCGCAATAATCGGTTAGCAGGGCAAACAGCAAATTCGGATTGCGGTTCGACAAAAAACGTACTTCGAGTTGTTCCAGAAGATTGCGCACTTCGCCAGGGTCTTCCAACATGCTTGGAATGACCACCAAAGTTCGGCAGTCATCGGGCACACCGTGCTCAAAATCCAGCCGGGGCAGCAATCGCGCCGGGATAAAACGCGTGGCCAGCTCGTTAACGATGGCCAATGCCCCCTGGCTTACCACCAGCGTTGCCAACAGCGTCAGAATGGCGATGCACCACAGCTCCATCCCACTTTCAAACATTGGCCGCAATAGCAAGACGACAGGCGCCAGTGTGAGGATTAGCGCGGCTGACAGGTACGAAAGCAATGGGCTTTTTAGCACCATCCGCTGCAGCCGCGCCCGCAGCGGCGGGAATGCGCCGAGTGCCTGTTCCAGCGCGAGACGGCCCTGATCTATAAGGTAATAACCCACATGGGCCTGACGACCATGCATACCAAACTCTTTTAACGCAGATTGGGCAAGCGACAGGGCTTTTTCGGCGACGGCTAATTCATCAACTTTTCCGCGGCGGGCCAAGTCTTCAATGACGTGCCGACAACGGTCGCGGGTCTGAAAATCGGCCTGCGCGTAAAGTCCAGCCGGGTCACTGCGGAGCTTTTGTTCAATAACGCTGTGCCCTTCGACAAATTTCATCCAGTCGGTGGCATCAATGAAACGCAGGCTGGCAAAGCAATTGCCCATGGATATCTGGTCGGCGGCCTGGCGCTGGCTCTCCTGCTGTACCAGACGCTCCAGGCTTTCGCTGGCGCGCACCGCCAACTGCTGCACCCAATCGAGCGCCATCACCAGCGAGGCGCTTTGCCCCTGAAGACGCCGCACAATATCTGCTACAAAAGCACTGGTGAGCGGCGGATTTGACTTTACCATCTCGGCAAGCACGACGATGGTGTGATCGGGGCTTTTGGCGGCGGCGGCAATGAGTTCATCCGCCCAGTGGTTTGCCAAATTGCGATCGTGGCGCGACTGGGCTATGCGCCCGGCTACCCGGCGCATGTTTTCTACCAGCGCCAGCCGCAGCATAATTGGCAGCGCCCACAGTTCACCCAAGGTGAGCGAGCGTGTCTGTTGATAGGCAGCGGTGAAGCGTGACATTGCCTCGGCATCCACACGACCGTCTAAATGGCTTATCAGACATAAGGCCAGATCGTAGATTCGCGGAAACAACTTCTGTGCCCCCGCTGCCAGCACCGGCAGTTGCCGCGCATAACCCCGCGGCAAATGCCTCCGGATCAGGCGAATTTCTTCATCGAGTATGTAAAAGTTGTCGAGAAGCCATTCTGAGGCCGGTGCAATGGCCTGTCCCGCATTGACTGCGGCATTAATCAATTGGTAGGTATTTTGCAAGACCCGCTGATTGTCGCCCAGCCGCACCAGAAGTATTTCTGAACCAGCCCCCGGCTGCAGCACATGCTCGCCCGCGCGCTCCCGCGCCAGATGCTCCAATTGCTCTACGCTCAGGAGTTCCAGCCGCAGAGGCTCCTCGGCAGCCTCGCGCAGCAACTGCGAGCGCAGGCGTTCTTGGGCGCTATTAAGCAGTTGCTTGAGCATATACTATTTACTACTGCGAGAATTGCTCTACGTCAACGCACTTAGATCGCCGCTTAAGCGCCTTTGCCCGCCTGCAACCACAATTGCAGCATGCCGGCATTGCTGACCGTCATGGATTCGCGGCGTGGTTCAGGGCAGAGGTTGCTGATTCCTTTTTATCGCGAGGCGAACCCGCCTGGGTTGTATCTGCGCCGCAATGCCAGACGCAGACATTAGAGTTGATTGACTCGATTGAGCGGCCTTAACGCATGAAGCAGACGACATACCTTTATGGCTTTAACGTGGCCTTAAGCCCCAGCTTTGCCAGAAACGGCTTTGGATTTTTCAAAAACAGCTCTTTGCAATGGCTACTGCAAAATCCGATAAGCTTTCCGTGATAGAGCACGGTTATCATCGGATTTATCGGTCGGCCACTGTTGGGACAGACCATATTGATGGGCCTTACGGCAGATGAAGCCGCCGCCGCTCTGGCGGTTGATGAGCCTGCGCCCAGCAGTACCTGAACCCGCGCCTCGGCGATGCGCTGCTGCAAGCGGGCGATCTGCGCATCCCAGCGATTGATTTGATCGGTATCGGTCATCGTCTTACTGAATTGACTGGCTGCAGCAGCCGTTACCAGCGTGTGCCAGAGGTACACGCGGCGGAGGCGTGGCATTTGACGCAGGCATGTTAAGCCCGCGTCGCTCACCTTTGTGCCGTAGAGATTTAAGTATGACAGGTGCCGGAGGTGTCGCAGCTTTTTTAATCCTGCGTTGGTTATGGCCGTACTGTTCAGCGATAAGCGATGAAGATTGGTCATCTTTCCAACTGCGGTCATGGCGGCATCGCTTACGAGAGTTCGCCCCAGGTTGAGCGATCGCAAATTGGCGGCCAGAGGCAGTAAGTTGGCAACTTGCTTATCGGAGAATGACTTATATAAATTTGCGTTGCAATCCAACCATTTTGATGTTGCGGTTTCAGGCCGTATGACGACGTGCTCGTGGGCTGCAATTTTTGTTGCCAGCGCCAACGCCTGATCCCTTGGCAACGGCTTAAGGGCATCGGGCGATGGATAGAGTTTGTCGAGAATATCGGCTACGCCTGAGGTTTGCGGCAGTTGCGCAACGGTTGCAAACGGTTTGGCACCGCTGCGAATCCACCAGCGAATCAGAGCTATTTGATCGTTTGTAGGGCCCGGCTTACCTGCCGGCGGCATTCGGTGCCGGTCGCCAGCACCCAGGGTCAGTCGCTGCACCAGCACGCTGCGGTCAGCCTCGCCGACGGCAATGACTGGCCCGTCGTGGCTGCCCTTCATCAGCGCCGCAAAGGTATCAAGTCGAAGGCCGGCTTTTTGCTTGTCGGGGCCATGGCAACTAATGCAGTCGGTGGTAAAAATGGGCGAGATTATATCTCGGTAAACCACGAGTCGCTCCGGGTCGGCGACAACCTGCCGCGTGGCTTGATGACGGGGCGCATGGCCCAGCAGTCGCTGGATCACCGGGGGAGCATACTCGGTTAGATAGTCGCTTCCATGAGTTAAAGATCCGCCCAAGTGCGCGGCAACCAACAGCAGAGCTACTGCAGTCCATAAACCACATTGATAAATGATCAACCGGTTAAATCGCCAGGCCAACCATGTTGCGCAACAGAACACGGCCACAGCAGTACCCAGCCAGCGATGCCAAAAGAGCAATGTCGCATTGTAGCCACCAGCCGAGGCCAGCAGCCAGCCACATATCGCCGTTGCCAGGGCGGACAGCGCAGCAAGTGTTAGAATCGCGCCGCGGGCTTCCCGCACCTGCTTAAAGCGGTGGAATCGCCCCAGAAGCTCCAGTGCAGCAAGCAGCAGCAACATACCAATGGGCAAATGGAGCAGCAGAATATGGAAATGCCCGAAAAAGAGCACCCAGTTCGTAGCGGCAAGATTATTTGGCAGCCAACTGTATGCGCTCACATCAAAGCCTTTTCAATCAGATTGCCGCCGACGTCCGTAAGCCGATAGTATCGTCCCTGGTACTTATAGGTGAAGTCTTTGTGATTGATACCCATGAGATAGAGCATGGTTGCGTGAATATCATGCAGATGATGCGGGTCACGCATGATGTTGTAGCAGTAATCGTCTGTTTCGCCGATGGTGATTCCACCGCGTATACCGCCGCCCGCCATCCAGGTCGTAAAACATCGCGGGTGATGGTCGCGGCCATAATTGGTGGCGGTGAGCACGCCCTGCGAGTAAACCGTACGACCGAATTCGCCGCCCCAGATGACCAGCGTATCGTCGAGAAGCCCGCGTTGCTTGAGATCGCGCACCAGCGCCGCTGTGGGCTGATCCACATCTTCGCATTGCCAGCCAATCTGCTGGGGCAAATTGGAATGCTGGTCCCACCCTTCATGAAATAACTGAATGAATCGAACGTCGCGCTCCGCAAGGCGCCGCGCCAGCAGGCAATTATGCGCATACGTTCCGGGTTTGGTGCCATTGGGGCCATACATGGCAAGCGTATCGGCCGATTCGCCGGCTATGTCAAGCAGTTCAGGCACGGATGCCTGCATTCGAAATGCCAACTCGTACTGGGTCACGCGGGTGCTGATTTCCGGATCGTCCGTCTTGGCCTGAAAGCCCACATTCAGTCGGTCAATTTCTTTGAGCATGGACTGACGCAGCGAGCGGCTGACGCCGGCCGGATTTTTTAAAAACGGGACCGGGTCGCCGGTTGTTTCAAATTCAATGCCGGAATAGACTGTCGGCATAAATCCACTGCCCCATTGACTTACCTCAATAGGCTGCAATTGACCGCGTCCCTTGGACATCAACACCACATATGCGGGCAAATCTTCATTTTCAGTGCCTAAGCCGTAAGCTACCCACGATCCCATCGCGGGACGTCCCGCCAACTGAAAGCCCGTTTGCACCATGGTTACCGCTGGATCGTGGTTGATTTCCTGCGTATAGGTTGATTTGATCACGCAGATATCGTCAGCCAACGAGCCAATATGGCTAAGCAGTTCACTCACGTAAAGCCCGCACTTGCCATGGCGTGAAAATTTGAAGATGGACGGTGCCACCGGAAATGACGCCTGATGCGACGTCATACCCGTAAGGCGCTGGCCCATCCGCACCGATGCGGGCAGGTTCTGCCCGCGGCGCTGCTGCAGTTGCGGTTTGTAGTCAAACAAATCCAACTGTGACGGAGCACCGGCCATAAATAGGTAAATGACTCGCTTGGCTTTGGGCGCGAACTGTGGAAAATTCGGCAGCCCCGCCAACGGATCACGCTTTGAAGATGCCGCCGCGGGAGGCCCGGCATCGGGTGCCGCCGAGGACTGGGACGCCTTGGCCACAATGCTGCCGAGTGCAGCAAGGCCCATGCCCGCCCCGGTACGTTTCAAAAACATGCGGCGATTGATGGCATCCTGAAATTGCAGGGCTTCAAGTTCACGGTTCATGACGCGTTCTCCATGACAATTCGACCAGTGATAATCGTCATTGCAAATTAAGTGTTTCATCCATATTGAGCATCACGCTCGCCGTTACCGTATATGCCGCAAGCTCAACCGGATTGATCGCTGCATCGGGTTTGCTGTATCCCATATGAATCAGTCTTTCGGCCGCGTGCGGATGCTTTTTATAATGCGCCAGAGCCTGAGAAAAACCTTGGAGCAAGATGCCTGCCTGGCTCGCCCGCGGCGCATGGGACAGCAACCGTCGGAAACCATATACAATTCGATCACTGGGCGTTTTACCGCCATCCAGTACCATTTTTTGCGCCAACATACGAGCCGCTTCCACATATTGCACATCATTAAGCGTGACAAGAGCCTGCAGCGGCGTATCAGTAACGGAGCGCTGAATGGTGCAGGTCTGCCGATCGGGCATATCGAAAGCGGTCATATCCGGAGGAGGCGCCGAGCGCTTTATAAATGTGTACAAGCTGCGCCGGTACAGACCCGGACCATAATCTATTTTGTACTGAGCCAGATTGCCATAGACGTTGCCGGCCCAAAGGTCCAACGGCTCGTAAGGCTTTACGCTGGGTCCGCCAATCGCGCGATTCAGCAAGCCTGAAGCCGCCAACGCCTGATCACGAATTTCTTCCGCAGTAAGGCGGAATCGCGGACCACGCTCCAACCAGCGGTCCTTGGGGTCGGCGGCCATCAGGGATGGCGTCGCCGCCGAGCACTGCCTATACGTAGCGCTCATCACAATCATTTTTTGAAATGCTTTGAGATTCCAGTGCATGGCCAGCATCTTTGCCGCCAGCCAGTCAAGAAGCTTTACATGGCTCGGATACGACCCAAGAACGCCGACATTGTCGGTTGTTGAACATAGACCACGGCCGAAAAACTTCGCCCAGAGCCGATTGACCAACACCCGCGACGTAAGCGGATTGTTGGACTGCATAATCCACTGGGCCAAGCCTAGGCGATTGGGCGGCTCGCCGAGCTGCATGGGTGGAAACGCGTGCGGCGTTGCCGGGTAAACGCGACGACCCGGCATATTGTACTGGCCGCGCTGAAGTGTATAGGTTGGCCGAGGCGTTGGTAATTCCTGCATGATTTGGGTCACGGGCAGACTGTTACGCAATGCGACAAGCGCCGTATTAGCCCTGGTTAAATCGCCTCGCTCTTTTTGAAATTGCGGGCTAAGCTCTAGCGCATAGCGAGCCAACTGCTCCTGCTGGGGCAGAGTGCGCCTGGCAGCGGGAATTTCCAGAATGCGTTTTACACCAGACGTTTGTAAAGCAAGTCTCACATCCGTCAGCGATAATGCCCGATCAAACAGTTCTACATGTGCCACCGAACCAGAAAAAAAGGCCTCATCAACCCGCCGACCGATGAAAAACTTCGCCTCACCGACGGTGGATTTTGTGAGATTATTGTTCAGCACATCCAGCGGTTGACGCCGTTGATTAAAGAAGATTCTTACCCCGCGGGCCTTGCCTGATCCATTGTATGTAATGCTCACGTGCGTCCATTTATTTTTAACAAGCCTCGCCTTGGTTCGAACGCTTATGGCATTTGATGGCCACACATGTATGAGATGAAACATCAACCGGCCCTGGGCAAAATAGCAATCCCATCCGCGGAGGATTGGAGCAGCTTGCATACGCCCCAAAATTGCCCCATTGCCCTGACGCTTTACCCAGAAGCTGACGCTGAACTTGGAATGCAGGCCGAATTTGCCCAGGTCACCCGAATAGGCCAAACCGGCTCCCTTGCCATTGGCTACGAAGGCCTTGCCGAAGGGGGCGGGTTCAAACACCAGCTTGCCCCCGCCAATATACTTACCACTAATCACACTCCCCTTAGCACTCGCACCAGGGATTGTTCCATCTAAGGGCAGGTTTGCAACCAACCCCACCGGAGTAAACAGTTTCGCCCCGGCTTTGCGCCACCCATCGTAAAATGCCGACGACTGCTTGCGTATTTCCGCCACGTTCTTCTGCAGACCGACAATCTTGGCTTTCATGGCGTCGAGCTGCTGTTTTTGCCTGGCATCAGGAACGCGCAAAATCGGCGGGCAATCTATGCCGGAGTCGGCGCCGGGCATGTCGGCCATTACGCCTTTTTCAGCAACACTGTTAAAAAACGCATAAAAGCTGTAGAAGTCCCGGTGCGAAATGTTTTCGTATTTATGATGGTGACACTGGCCGCAGGCAATGGTAAGCCCCAGCCATGTTTCGCCGGTGGTGTCCACGCGGTCTATCGCGCCCTGCACCCTGAACTCTTCGTGAATGATGCCGCCTTCGGTATTGATCATGTTGTTGCGGTTAAAACCAGTGGCGATTAAATCGTTGATGGTTGGGTGCGGCAGCAAGTCCCCGGCCAATTGCTTGATCGTAAACTGATCGAACGGCATGTTTTTATTAAATGCGTTGATAACCCAGTTGCGCCACAACCACATTGTGTGCGACGGATCATTCAAAAAACCGTAGGAATCTGCGTACCGGGCGTCGTCCAGCCACGAGACAGCCATCTGTTCACCATAGGCCGGCGACGCCAGAAGCCGATCCACCACGCGCTCATAGGCACCTGGCTTGTGGTCGTTCTCAAAGTTCTTAACCTGCTGGAGCGTTGGTGGCAGGCCGGTAAGGTCCATCGTGACGCGCCTGATGAGCGTGCCGCGACTTGCCTGACGCGATGGCTTAAGCCCATGAGGACGCAGTTTGGCGAGCACAAAGTGGTCTATATCGTTTCGTACCCATTTTGATGTGCCGACATCTGGAACCTTGGGCACCACCAGAGGCACATACGACCAATGCGGTTGCCAGACGGCCCCCTGTTGAATCCATCTTTTTACCAGGGCGGCGTCAACCGGGTCTACAGTAAGATGCGAGCCGGGTGGCGGCATTTTCAGTGAGGGGTCCTTGCTGGTCATACGCAAATAGGCCAAGCTCTTTTCCGGATGCCCAGGCACGAATGCACACCAACCCTTGTGCAGTTTTCCCGGCAGTTGCGCGTACAGCGATGCCTCAGTATCCAGTCGAAAGCCGGACTTGCGATAATGCTCATCAGGCCCATGGCATGTATAACAATTTTCCGCCAGAATGGGCCGAATGTACCGGTCAAAAGTTACCCGGGCCGGCAGCAGGCTCGATATCTGCGTTGACGACATGTCCGCGGCATGAAGCCGCTGCCCCGGAGCCACCCGCAGACTACGAATAAGCCACGGCGATCCACTGTAGCGCCAAAGAAAACAACCCACCGCTACAAACACAATCAGCCAAGGCATGGCATACCAAATGTTGCACCGCCGCATCAGCATCGCTCCAAGCACGGTATGATCCGCAGGTCATTATCTTACTCGAACGTAACGCCAAACTCTGCCGTCTTCTCGCCGCGTATCCCCGTTATGGGGCCAACTTTCTGCAGTATTTTACTTAGCATAACCAAAACGGTGGTATCGCCGCCATATTGCAGGGTGCCACGAAGATTCTTTGGCTTTGCCTAAGCTCGCCGAAATTTCGCCGCTGCGGTACACTATTCTACGGGAATAAAGTTGCGGCGAGCACCAACGGCCTGGAGGTTTTACGATGGCTAACGTTGACGCATTTCTACCCGAAAACATAAGAAATATTGTGCTGCTCGGCCACTCTGGCAGTGGCAAAACCACGCTGGCTGAGGCCATTGCCCATCGCTGCGGTATCACCACGCGCATGGGCAGCATTGAAGATGCCAACACCATTTCTGATTTTGAGCCTGAAGCCCGCCACCACAAACATTCCACGGCCTCCGTGCTCATGTTTGCCAATTACGAGGGCAAGCAGATTAACCTCATTGACACGCCGGGCTATCCGGAGTTTGTCGGACAGGCCCTCGCCGCCCTGCCCGCCGTGGAAACTGCTGTCATTGTGGTTAACGCACAGCGCGGTATTGAATATAACACCCAGCGGCTGTACCACGCCGCCGGCGAAATGGGCCTCGCCCGCATGATCGTCATCAACAAGATAGACTTGTGCCCCAACCCGCCCGCGCTGGTGGAGCAAATCAGGCAGACGCTTGGCGCTTCGGCACATTGCATAAACCTGCCCGCGGGCAGCGGCAGCGATGTCGTTGACTGCTTCGACCATGATGCCGGAACGTCTGATTTTGGTTCGGTGCCCGACATTCATCGCGAGATGGTTGAATCGGTGGTTGAAATTGACGATTCCGAGATGGAAAAATATCTCTCCGGAGAAGACATCAATCTGGACAAACTCCGAGCTCTGTTCATCAAATCCATGAACGTAGGCCACGTGGTGCCGATACTGTTTGCCTCGGCCAAGCGCGAAGTCGGCGTAGACGACCTGCTGCATATTCTCGCCAACGATGTGCCATCGCCCGCAACAGCCCGGCCCAAACGGCTGAAGCCTGCTCCGGTTGCTGAAAGCGAAAGCCAATGGTTCGAGTGTCCACCTGATGTTACTGCCCCGCTTTTGGCACATGTGTTCAAAGTCACGACCGATCCTTATGTCGGCAAGCTCTGCATGCTGCGCATTTTGCAGGGCAAGTTGGATGCGAATACCGCATTTGTCGCCGGCCACGACAAAAAGAGCCGCCGCGCCGGCCATGTGCTCAAGGTGGAGGGCCGCGAGCATCCTGAATCGCTGGTGGCCTGGGCCGGCGACATCGTCGCGGTTTCAAAACTCGACGATATTCATGTGGATCAAATTATTCATGCCCCTGCCGCGAGGCAGGACTTATCACCGAATATTCCGCGCTATCCAACCCCCATGTACTCCATTGCCATCGAGCCAAAATCACGCGGCGATGAAGCAAAACTCTCCGCAGCACTCGCCAAACTGTGCGAGGAAGACCCAACCTTCAAAACCACACACGATGCGCAAACCCATGAACTGGTGGTGCATGGCTTGGGCGACTTACACCTGCGCGTCATGCTCGAAAAAATGAAAAATCGCTTTAACCTCGATGTTTCATCCAAGCCACCACGCATTGCCTATCGCGAAACAATTAACAGCCGGGCCGAAGGGCATTACCGCCACAAAAAGCAGTCCGGCGGCGCCGGCCAGTTTGGCGAGGTCTTTTTACGTATTGAACCGATGGACCGCGGCCAGGGGTTTGAATTCGTCAACGATGTTTTTGGCGGTGCGATTCCAACGCAATTCATCGGCTCGGTGGAAAAGGGCGTACGCGACGGCCTGGATCGCGGCCCACTCGCTGGCTATCCGGTGCAGGACCTGCGAGTGATTGTGCATGATGGCAAAAGCCACCCGGTAGATTCAAAGGACATTGCCTTTCGCATCGCGGCCAAATTTGCCTTTCGCGACGCCATGCTCAAAGCACGCCCGGCGCTGCTTGAGCCGGTGGTTAATATTGAAATTGCCGTGCCGGCGGAACATCTTGGAACCATCACCAGCGACCTGAGCGGCCGCCGCGGCCGCGTAACCGAGACGCTGCTCAATGCCTCGGGCGATTTTGCCACCATCCGCGGAACCGTGCCGCTGGCGGAACTATCGCAATACGACAGCCAACTTCGCAGCGTCACCAGCGGCCAGGGTAGCTTTGTCATGGAGCTTTCGCACTACGACCCAGTGCCCGCAGGCCTGCAAGCCCGTATCGCCAGTCAGTACAAGCCCGCCGACGAGCCGGAAGCATAAGGCTTGACCACCGGCACTGCGTTGGCGTCGCTCTCGGCTCAAAGGGGCGAGGGTTTCGCTCTGCTAGAGGCCCAAGTGGAGACCTTCCGCCTTATCTAAAAAAATAATGCGGTTTTAACAGACGAAATGCGAAAGCAGGGCTATCGCCGGCCGCCGTCAGCAAAACTGTTCAGAAAGTCTTTATTGTTCGGATATTTCTTCAGTGCCCTAAGCAGCGCGTCCATCGCCTGCACAGGATCGCGCTGAATCATCTGCCGACGCAAAAGGCCGGACTTGCGGGCCATTTCCACACCCAGCAGCAACTCTTCTTTACGCGTGCCCGATGCCGGCAGATCTATCGCCGGCCAAACACGCCGGTCTGACAACTTGCGCGAAAGCACCAGTTCCATATTGCCGGTGCCTTTAAACTCCTGAAAAATCAAATCGTCCATGCGGCTGCCCGTTTCAATCAGGGCCGAGGCGATAATCGTCAGCGATCCGCCGTGCTCAATATTGCGCGCCGCGCCGAAAATAGACCGCGGCTCCAGCAGCGCGCCAGAGTCAACACCACCCGACATGGTGCGACCCGAACTACCCACAAAATGATTAAACGCACGGCCCAGTCGCGTAATCGAATCCAGCAGCACCATCACATGATGGCCAAACTCAACCATGCGCTTGGCACGCTCAATAACCGTACGTGCGGTGCGAACATGCGACAGCACGTCTTCGTCATTGTTGCTCGCCCATACCTCGGCCTTAAGCGAGCGGCGAAAATCGGTAACTTCCTCCGGGCGCTCGTCAATGAGCAAAATGAAAAGTTTCATGTCCGGATGATTGGCCAGCACGGCCTCGGCAATTTGCTTAAGCAACGTCGTCTTGCCCGTTTTGGGCGGCGCCACAATCAGCCCACGCTGGCCGCGGCCGATGGGCGTCAGCAGGTCCATAATCCGCATAGATTCCGGCCCGCCGGGTGTTTCCAGTTGAATGCGATCGCGCGGATCTATGACCGTTAAATCGCCAAAGCTCGGCATCTGATAATATTCTTCCAGCGTGCGGCCATTTACCGATGTAACACCGGTAACCTGCGGCGCCGGCCCTTTGCCGTTGGCCTGCACTTCCGCAGTTACAATCAACCCCGGACGCAAAAAAGCTTTCTGTATCAGCTCCACCGGAACCATTGGATCGGCCGGCACCGGCTTGTACTTACGCGCCTCGGATCGCAAAAATCCGTGGCCTTTGTCAACTATTTCCAGCAGGCCTGTAACCTGATCCGGCATAAAAAACCTTCCACCAGTAAAAACTATTTAACAGATAAAAACCACGAATCACCTGCGGCACGACACCGCCAGCCGGATCGTCATCGGCTGTCTGCCGCATGGCCCCCGCGCCGACAAGCCTACATGCTGCGGGCATGCCGCTTACGCGAGCGAATCAAATCGGGCTTGTCGGTAATAATGCCCGATACGCCCATCGCGCCGCATGCGGCGGCCGTACCCACGTCATTGACCGTATAGCACCACAACCGAAGGCCGGCCTGAAGCACCGCATCGGCAACAGGTTGGGCAACAACCCCAACATCCAGCACCACAAGCGAAGCACCCAAATCCAAGGCATGCCGCGACAGGGAGGTATGCCATTTTTCAGCCAACAACCCAACTCGCAGTGATGGCAAATCACGACGCACCGCTGCGACAATCGCAGGCTCAAAACTCAAAACCACCGCATCGGCAAGGGCATCGTGCGGCTCCAAAATGTCGCGAAGCACCGAGGACTCAAGCGGCACCTTAAGTTCCAACACCGGTAACGCCAAGCCCGCTATAGCGTGCAGCGATTCATCCAATGTTGGAATTCGGGTGCCCGCGAAACGCGGATGCTTCCATGACCCGGCATCCAACCGCAGCAGGTCTAGCCGCGACAACTCGCTCACGCGACCCGAACCATTGGTAGTCCGATTAACCGTTTCGTCATGCAGCACCACCGGGATGCCATCCGAGGTCAGCCGAACATCCAGTTCGACCGCCGGACAACCCAAGCGGATCGCTTCATCAAAAGCGGCTACGGTGTTCTCTGGAGCGTACGCCGATGCTCCTCGATGGGCAATTGCCATAATCGAGGCATTCGACATGTGCTTTAGTATAGCAAACCCTGCCGCCAAGGCAAAGGACAGAGGACTTTGCGGTTGTGCCGCAATAGAAATGTAGCCCCTGGTGCGGCAAAGCCAAGCCCTGATGCAAACAGGTCGAGCGCCGCGATAGGTCTTGGAGCGAGCTGCCTTTGATTTACTTTTTGTCAATACGCACTAAGTGCTTTGCGCATCTGGGCGTTTCGCTGTAATTGTTTGCCGGGTAATATGCCTGCATGAGCAACAGTGATTCGCGCCCTATTGCGGTTTTTGATTCAGGCCTCGGCGGGCTAACCGTCGTACGCGCTCTGATGCGCCGGCTTGCGGGCGAATCTATCGTTTATTTTGGGGATACAGCCCGCCTTCCCTACGGCACAAAATCGCCGCGCACGGTGCTGCAATTCGCCCGGCAATGTCTTCGGTTTTTAATGAGGTTTGACCCCAAGCTTCTGGTGGTGGCCTGTAACACGGTAAGCGCCACGGCCTTAGGAGACCTCGCTGGGGAGTTTACCGTTCCGGTCATTGGCGTATTGGAACCTGGTGCAGCCGCCGCGGTGGCCGCCGCGCGGCAACAACATGCCGCCGGCCCGTGCACAGTGGGTTTGATTGCCACCGAAGCCACCATCACCAGCCAGGCGTATCCGCAGGCCATCAGCCGATTGGACCCCGCAATTCACGTGCTGGGCCGGGCATGCCCCCTGCTGGTTCCCATGATTGAGGAAGGCCGCCTCCCGACCAACGCAGTGGTACAGGCGGTGCTGCAAGAGTACCTGGAGCCATTTATAAAACTTCGGGCACCTTCGCTTATTTTGGGTTGTACGCATTACCCAATTTTTAGTGAGGCAATTGCCCGCGTGCTTGGCCCGCAGACCCACCTGGTGGACTCCGCCGATGAAACCGCCTTGGTGGTAAAGCAAAGGCTCGCTACAATGCACGCGTTTGGCCCGGTGCCGTCTGAAGAACCGCTGACGTGCTATGTCACCGACCAAGGCCAGCGATTCGAAAACCTGGCGGCCCACTTTTTGGGTCGGCCCATCAGGCAACCCGTGTGGGTCGCCCCCGAGCTTTTGGAAAGTGCCACGTAGCCTACGGAGTAACTATGCACGCCTGCACCACCGCATCGGCCCCCGCCAAGCGCACACAACTGGCCGCAGCCAAAAAGCTGGCGGTTGCAGTGCTGGCTGCGATGCTCGTCGGCTGCGCCACCGGCTGCAGCAGTTCAAGCGATAGTGCCACCGGCAGTTTCAATCAGTTTGTCAATAAGATTATTCACAAGTTCCATGGTGGCGGATCTCCTACGCAGGAGGCAGCCGAGCTATTTCATTCGCAGAATCCCAGCGCCCAAATGGCGGCCATTGCATACTTTCAGAGCCAACCTTACGGCCACCAAAAAATATATATGGAAGCTTACCGAAAGCTCTTCGCCAACAATCCGGACCCATTGGTTCGCGGCCAGGCAATGCTGGCGCTGGGGACGTCCGGCCAACCTTCCGTGGCGCCCCTCCTGGTTAAAAATCTTGGCGATCCGAGCAAATTTGTGCGTATGTGCTCCGCTCTGGCTCTAACGTATGTCAACAACCCCATCGCCATAGATCCGCTGATAGATCACCTTATGCACGATCCGTCGCGACAGGTCCGCATTTATTGTATTGAGGCATTGAAATACTATAAGGCTCATCGGGTACTGGTAGCACTTATTGACGCACTAAACTCCGAAAATATTGCCGAGGTCCAACTTGCCTGGAACAACCTTACCAGCGAAACGGGCCAAAAGTTCGCCCAGCACCCAGGCCCGTGGCGCCGATGGCTTGCCAGTTCGCATCCTTCCCAAACCCGCCCAAGTTGAAACTTGCAGGCTGCCTGCCCGGCAATGTTATCTGCCCCTCCAGCAACCACGCATGTTTGGACGACACCGAGCGCGATGCGCTTGTGGCAATTGCGCAACAGCCTCGGTTCAACATGGCCTGTTGTATGGGTGCCAAGCAGGCGGCATTGCCTGACGAAGGACATGATCGCTTTACTGCTCCGCAGGATTCGAAGCAGGGTGCTTCGCACGTTTGCGTTCCAGCAGCGCAGCAGCGCCAATTGCGACCAGCAGCACAATGGTTGATGGCTCTGGGGTAGTAATGGGCGGGTTGCCGCCTCCCGGCTGAATGCTTCCGCCGCTACCGGTGTAGGGCGTACCGGGGGCACCCTGGCTGTAATACCCATTTTGGGGGCTGAAATCGTAACTGCTTTGATAGCTTGGCGTCGTGCCTTGTGCAAGCACTTCGGCAACGTACTGCTGGTTGTAACTCACTTGGGTCATCTGGCCGCCATCTACAGGCGAACCGCTCACACTGCCGCCACCTTGGTCATTAATTTGCAACACATCCAGATGCTCATCGGCTACATTCGCGTCGTGGGCTGAAACGTTGCTGTTGAGGTCGTTGGACGAGGAGATGTCGCCAATTGCAGAAAAAGTTTCGCTTCCGGCACCAAGTGTATACATGCTACCGGGCGTAGCGCCAGACTCCGCCATATCGGTTGGCCCACCACCCGAGTAGCTGATCACGGTGATGGTCGAGCCAAGGGCTGCAGAACCAGTCCAAAGCGTCAACGACATGGTCAGGGCGGAGGCCCATAACCTCGCCGCTTGTCGCCTAGGCGAACGACATATTCCGATTTTCTTTCTCATCGCTGTACCCTCTCTCTTTTCATCGCACCCTATGTAGGTCGTCCGCCAATTCAGGCGGGACGGTTCAACCACCGCATATCAGAGCGCACCGCTCAGGCGTAGTCCGTACTTCTCGCTCCGCGAGTGCTGACTAACCGGATACCGGCCACCAAACCCACTTGGTGACCTTTTACCGAGGTGAACTCCGCTCCTACCTGCAAATAGGAATCGGCTTCATATACTTCTAGGCATGAACTTTTATGAAGTCAATGGGCAGTTTGCAATTTTTTATTCAAAACACGAGCACCAGGCAGATGAAAGTAGATTTTATCGGATGTAAAAAAGTGGCGCTGCAACATACGATCAATTTAATTTACAAACACAAATATTTTAATCGTTATAGGAATTTTGAGTGATTCACGCTATCGAATTTGCCTCAATCTGGCCACCAAAAAGGTTAAGCGGTTCTGCAATGTAATCGCGTTGAGGACTCGGCTCCAGCCATCTCAATAGCGCGATTGGCGCGCCGAGACCGGGGGCGAGCTTAGCTGTTCAGATGGGCGTGCGGCCCCATTGCTTTGCGTCAGGTGGCACGCGTTGCGGCCGATGGGTGCCCCCCGCTGGCACGATTTAGAACATAAGAATGTTAAAGTGCGCTGCCTTATTGAGCCAGAAGCCCGCTCCTATTGCCCGCTTCATGTGGAGTCACAATCACGTCTGCAGCCAAAAACACTGGTGCCCCTTATTGCGCGGCTGCCAAAAATAATTGCTCCCCAGGATTTTTCCCTTGACCATATCGCCTCGGCAGGCGATAGTGCCACGTTAGAAGAAGGTCCGCCTCGCGCCAGCGATTGTTTCTCCTGCTGAGGCGGTGTTATGTCTCTTGCGGAGGCAGCACGATATGGCTGTAGCACGAACCGGGCGAAACTCTCCACCTTATGTGCTTATTTTGTTTGTGGTGCTGTGGGTTATTTCCACAGCATTGGCGGTGGTGTTTTATATTAAGTTAGGCAAGCGGTTGGAGTCATCCACAACCACCGCAAGCCAACTTGCCAAGTTTGTTTCGCCAACCGAAATGAACAACAACACCATTCAAAACATGCTTTCCAACGCAACCGCGTCCGATACCGTCGTTGGCATGCTTAATCACCGCGTTCATGAGTTGGAGGCGGCGATTCTTGGCCAGGCCAAGGCTATGCCGACAGCCGTAGGACCCATCGTTGCCCAAGGTGGTCCAGTGAGCGCCGCCTTGCAAAGCGCGAAAATCAGCCCGGGCACAAGCCTGCTCGATGCAATTAAGCAGCTGTACGCACAAGCCGCTGCGGCTCAAAAAGCGCAGAAGGTTGCCGAGGCCGGCTTACAACAGGCCACCACGAGCTTGGATACCGCCAAGCAAACGTTTAAGGACGATGTAAGCACGATTGCCCAAAAATTGGATCGTGCACATCAGCAAATTCAGTCGCTTACGCAACAGCTAACCACTGCACAGGATGCGCTCTCCAAGCAGGCGGCGGACTTTAACGGCAAGATTACCGCCCAGCAGCAGCACTCCGTCGCAGATCTGCGAACGCAGGTTGTGCAGAACCAGCAGCTCGCGCAGGAGCTTGCCGCACGCGACAACATCATCAGCACGCTACGCGGCCAAATCGCGGTTTACAAGGCCCCCTCACAAGGGCCTAACGCCTTGCTGTCGCAGGCTGCTGGCAAGGTGCTATCGGTTTCGCCGGGCACCAAAGACGTCTTCCTCAACATTGGGTCTAACGACAAAGTTCCAGTCGGCCTTACCTTTGCGGTCTACAATCCTGAACTTGGCGTTGGCTCCGGCAAGCACGGCGGTGGCAAAGGCTCCGTCGTTGTTACCCAGGTTGGCAAATATGCCTCGGTGGCACGCATTACCAGTGTGGAGCCGGGGCAGGCCATCTTTGCCGGCGACCTGATCAGCAACCCGGTGTTTCGAGCCAACCAACCGCGAAAGTTCCATTTCGTTATCTATGGCGATTTTAATGTCAATGGCAACGGCATACCGACGGCCGATGGACGGCTGGAAGTTGCCCGCCTCATCAAACAATGGGGTGGTGTCGTAGATAAGAATATCTCGACGCAGACCGACTTTTTGGTGCTGGGCACCCCGCCGGGAAGTTCCACGCTGCCAATTCAAGGCGCCACTTCAACTCAAACAAGCGCCATCACCGAAGCCCGCGCCGCCGAGCAGAAAAAGTATGATCAGCTTATTTCTCAGGCACGGACACTTTCAGTGCCAATCCTTAACGCCAACCGGTTTTTGGCTATGATCGGCTATAACAACACCCAATTGATTCAACACTAAGCCCGATCATAAACGCCGTTCGAACGCTAAGGCCCGTGAGTCATCACGGGCTTTTTTTATTGATCAGACAGCCCAAAAATAGCCGGCAAATTCGCCGCTCAAACCCATTCCGCCAAACCAGTTAACCTGAAGTGAATCCAGCCCGCTCTTGCGACCGAAACATTATCCCTCTCGCCTTGGAGGTCGGCTCTTTTAATGCGGCACAATTTGAGCACTGCGTTTAAGATACCAGCCAATGGGCATTTTGTTTGATATTATGTACCTGCTTGCGTTGGTGCTGGCTTCGCCGCTGATTCTGTACAAGAGCTTGCGCACCGGTAAGTATCGCTCCGACTGGTCGGGCCGCCTCGGCCATGTGCCGCCGGTCATCAAAGAGCAACTCAACCGCGTGAGCGGCCCGCGACTGCTGCTGCACTGCGTTTCGGTTGGAGAGCTGCTGTCCACGCGACTGCTGGTAAACAGACTTCTGACAGAGCACCCGCAGCTAACTATCATTCTCACCACCACTACAGATACCGGCACTGCAAGAGCCAAGGCTCTTTACGCCGATACGTCGCGCGTCGTGACGCTACGCTATCCGTTGGATTTTTCGTCGGCGGTGCGACGATTGTTGGTAGCCGTTAAGCCCAACCTCATCGCATTGGTAGAACTTGAGGTATGGCCCAACTTTGTGCGTGCCGCCGCACGGCGCAACATACCTGTTGTGATTATTAACGGCCGGCTTACTGCACGATCGTTTGGCCGATACCGCAAAGTCCGCCCGCTTTGTGCCGCCATGTTCCGGCGTATTGCATGGGCTGGCGTACAAAGTCAGGATATTGCCAATTACTTTGCGGCTCTTGGCATGCCGCAGGACCGTATGCGTATAGTGCCAACACTAAAGTACGATGCCGCAGACCTTACCAACACCGTCACCGGAGCAGAATCATTAGCCGAGGCGCTAGGCATAACTGACCAGCACCAACTGTTTGTAGCAGGCTCCACCGGCCCAGGCGAAGAAGAGGCCCTTCTCCGGGCGTACAGTCGCCTGGTTGTCCGGCGTCCACAATTGCGACTTGCTATTGCGCCACGCAAACCAGAAACGGTCGCCGGCGTGTTGGCAGCTATTTCGTCCGGAGGCTTCACCCCTGTGCGCCGCAGCGAACACGCCGATGGAACCCGCGGCATGCCGCTATCCTCCGAAAACATTGTGGTGCTCGACACCCTTGGCGAACTTCGCAAACTCTACGCCTTGTCATTTGCCGTGTTCTCAGGTCGCTCGCTGGTGCCGTTGGGTGGCAGCGATATGATTGAAGTTGCCGCACTGGCCAAACCATGCTGCTTTGGCCCACACACCGGCAACTTCGCCGAAGCGGTAAACCTGCTGCTCAGCGTTGGCGGCGCCTGCCGCGTAGCCGATGGCAATGAAATTGAAAATCTGCTTGATCGGTGGCTTGCCAATCCGAGCGATGCCGACGCCGCTGGCCGCGCCGCCCGGTCCGTCATCGCCAAGCAGCGCGGCTCCACTGAGGTCTACATTCGAGAACTGCTCGGCCGCATGAGAGCCATTACTCCGTAAAAGCAGTTTCAGGTTAGCACACGCAGCAATCGGCATAGCCTTCTCCCATGCCGACGGCCTTATGCTGCATTCAGCGGCACTATCACCAACTTGCAATGTACCCACGATGGGGACGCATTTGGGGCCTTCTCGGCGCGGCGGCCTTATGCCAGTATTATAGTTTATTGCGCTGCCCGGCGAGGATGCGTCGCGCAGCGATGTTATAACTACCGCAACAATGGTTAACACTGGATACGCACACATGAGCAACACCACCGAAGCAACACCCTCCGGCAATGACTACCGCCATACGCTTAATTTGCCGAAAACCACATTCGACATGAAGGCCAACCTCACCCAGCGCGAACCAAAAATGCTGGCCCACTGGAATGAGCATAAGCTCTATGAGCGACTCAGGCACGAGCCTCATCCCAAAGGTCGCTGGGTACTCCACGACGGGCCGCCCTACGCCAATGGCGACATTCACCTGGGCCATCTCATCAATAAGGTGCTTAAAGATATCGTCATAAAGTACCGAACCATGCAGGGCTACGACGCACCCTTTGTACTTGGCTGGGATTGCCACGGCCTGCCTATAGAAAGCGCCGTGCAAAAAGACCTTGGCCCCAAAATGCGACATTTACCCATCAGCGAAGTGCGGCACAAATGCCGCGACTACGCCCAAAAATACGTTAAGCTGCAATCCGAATCTTTTCAGCGGCTGGGCGTTTTTGGCGATTTTGAACACCCCTACCTTACCATAGACCCACTATATGAGGCCGGCATTCTTGATGTGCTGGCCAATCTGCGCCAGCGCGACTTGGTTTACCGCCAGCGCAAACCCGTGCATTGGTGCACGAGCGACCAAACCGCACTTGCCGAGGCCGAGCTGGAATATGCCGACCGCAAAGACCTCTCGGTTTATGTAAAGTTTGCCCTGCGCTTTACCGCCGACACATGGCCCAAGGCTTGGGGAGCCGCTCCTGCCTCGGCTCACCTTGTGATCTGGACTACCACCCCTTGGACGCTGCCCGCCAACCGGGCGGTGGCCATTAACCCGCAGCACAACTATGTATGCCTGCGTAGCAGCACCAACCGCGATGTGCTGGTGGTGGCTGCCGAGCGCGCCGGCCACATTGCCACACTCACCGAGCCGGCTCAATACGCACCATCAGACCCCATCAGCGGCGCCGCCTGGCTGGAACACAAACCGCAGTATGAGCATCCACTCGATCCAGGCCGCATTCAACCGGTTGTCGCAGCCGATTACGTGACACTTGACGATGGCACCGGCCTGGTGCACACCGCCCCCGGCCACGGCACCGAAGACTGGCAAACTGGCCGTCGCTACGGCCTGGATGTTTACTGCCCCGTGCTGCCCGATGGCCGCTACGACGACTCCGTGCCGATGTTTCTGCATGGACAAACCATCTGGCAGGCCAACGCGGTCGTTGCCGAGCATCTTAAGGAGAAGGGACTGCTGCTGTTTTCGCAGGAGTTTAATCACAGCTATCCGCATTGCTGGCGCTGCCGCAAGCCGGTGATTTTTCGCGCCACCGAACAATGGTTTGTCCGCGCAAGCGGGCAAAGCTCGCTGCTGCAAAATGCCCGCAAGTTTGTGGACTCTGTTGAATGGATTCCGGCGTGGGGCAAAAACCGCATCTCCGGTATGCTCGACACCCGGCCCGATTGGTGCATATCGCGGCAGCGTACGTGGGGCGTGCCCATTCCCGCGTTTTTTGACACCGAGGGCAATATTCTTTTCAGCACCAAATCCATTCGGCAGGTGGCCGAGTTTGTACGCCGCCACGGGGCCGATGCCTGGTACACCCACACCCCGCAGGCGATTCTCTCCGCCGAAACCTGGGAAGATCAGGCCATCACGCCTGATGGCGAGGTCCTCCCGCACCATCGCTTCAACACCCAAGATTTGCGCAAAGGTGGCGACATTCTTGACGTTTGGTTTGAATCGGGCGCTTCGCATCATGCCGTTCTGGAGGGCACACACCCTCAACTTGGCTACCCGGCCAACATGTACTTGGAAGGGTCCGATCAACACCGCGGCTGGTTTCAGGCGTCGCTGCTGGAAGCCGCCGGCTATCGCCAGGAGCCGCCATTTAAGCAGGTGCTGACCCACGGCTTTGTGGTGGATGGCCAGGGCCGCAAAATGTCCAAAAGCCTGGGCAACGACATCAAAGTATCGGACGCGCTGCGTGACTTTGGAGCTGACGTTCTACGTTTGTGGGTTTCAAGCATAGACTATCAGCACGACATTCCCTGCTCCAAAGACCTGCTGACACGCCTGGGTGAATCATACCGTAAAATTCGCAACACCATTCGTTACCTCCTGGGCAACCTGTACGATTTTGACCCCGCACAGCACGCATGCGCCCCGGAGCCGCATTCGGTGGATACCTGGATGCTCGGCGAGTTGAGCGATCTGTACGCGGGCGTACACGACGCTTACGACCGCTACGAGTTTCATCGCGTATTTCGACTCCTGCACGATTTTTGCAACGTTAACGTATCCGCCATTTACGCCAAAGCCATTAAAGACAGGCTGTACTGTGAGTTGCCCAATGCCCCGCGCCGCCGCGCGTCACAAACGGTATGCCATGCCATCCTTTCGCAGCTTGTGCAGCTTATTGCGCCGATTCTGGCGTTTACGGCCGACGAAACCTGGCAAGCCATGCGGCAACTGCCGGGCCAGGCCACAACGACTGCCGCGAGCATTCATGAGCAGCCATTTTTGCCAGCGCCTCCGGCCATTGCAGAAGAACTTCGCGCCCCGTGGCAGCTTTTTATGCCGTTAATAGATGGTGCGCTCAAGCAGCTTGATACGCTCAAGCGCAGCGATGGCCTGGGCAACCCGCTGGATGCCGAGGTGGTTGTTGTAATTGCCAAGGGCCACCCTCTGTCCGAGCAGATGAAATTCTACGGGCCGGAAATTGAGGATGTGCTGGGCGTAGGCTATCACCGCTTTGAACATGGCGATCTGTGGGCACTGCAAATACACGATGTCCGCAACAAATATGCGAGCTGTGCCCGCTCGTGGAAGCGCCGCCCCGATGTTGGCTCCGACCGCCAATACCCCGATCTCTCGGCCCGCGACGCCGCCGTTATGCGGCAGCTTGGGGCAGGTCAACCTTAGTCGGTCCGGCAGTCGCAGCCCGATGCCGAAGCACGGTTTGCAACCTCTTTTTCAGCCAAACCCCGACCACGCCGGCTCCGCAGACAAAGTTACCTCTCTACATTTGGCACCGATGCCTCGGCGTAGCCTCACCACTTTATTAGCGACCGACCGTTCGCTATTGCGGCAGAAATTCCTGTACCGGCGCAGGTGACTCTCCTGGAAGATCGCGCACTTCCACAACAAAACCGCCCGTCCACCTGGCCACCAAATTATAGATAGCCGCGCCTATTAAACCGGTCAGGAAGCCGATAATTGCGTAAAGCAGCGGTACAAAAAGTATGAATACTCCGGTAAAGATCACGGGGACGGCAGCCTGGCCTCCTGCACCCGCATTGTTGGGTGCCGCCACGGTTGCCAGAGATGCGATTAAAAACATAGGCACTGCAAAAATAATCCCCAAGATTCCCTGGAGGATGCCTACAACCACGCCCGCCCTTAGTGGCGCAATGCGCCGTAGTTCTTTTTGCATGGTACCGCTCCTGTAAAAAGCCCGTCAAAGTCAAATTTCTTGTGCGTCGCTATGGAACAATACCGCCAGCCAAGGCCAAAATGTTAGAGATACTCATCCTGAAATAGAAGACTACACTGACACACAAGAGAGTGCAAGCATGCACTTGCGACCAAACAGTGCGATAGCAAACCACGATTTGACTTTGTTCAGCAGAACCATGGCCACGCCGACTCCGCCGAAAACATCATCTTTCTACTTTCTTCACCTGCCTGCGCTCTCGGCAAAGCCGTCCAGCCTGTTTTATCGCTTATATAGCGATATAATCTCTCGCAGTCGCTTACATGTGGTATTGTTTCGCCCGACACTCCAGGAAACTCACGATGACTCTCTTCGAATTTCTCGGGTCCTGTTTGGTTCTGCTGCTGGTAGCGGAGGTTATTCTGGTGCCAGGCTTGCTCGTGGCCGTTATAAGATTGTCGCGAAGCAATCGCAGGCTTGTCGCCCGCTTGCAGGCCATGCAGAACCAAATTTATCAACTACAACTTGCTGGGGAGCTTTCGACTCGTGTCACGCCTCATGCATCTGCCGCCCCAACCGCGGTTGCCCCCGCAGCCGCTTCAGCCCGCGCTGCAACGGCTCCTGACTCCGCGGCGAGTTCACCCGAGACGTCGGCTGACGCCCTACCGCCGCAAATGCCTTTCGCGGAACCTGTGGAACGCTCGCTACCGAAAACCACGCGCAATCGGCTTACCGCGCCTAGCGGTACACTCGCCGGTCATCGGCAACAATTTTCTGCAGGCCTGCGCGATAAATCATCGGTATTTGCTGCGCGGGCCGCCATTGCCATTGGCGCTATTGCGCTGGCGCTGGGCGGAATCTTTCTGCTTAAGTACACCTTCGACAGCGGCATATTAAGCCCGCCCGTACGCGTTATTCTGGGCTGTCTGTTTGGCATCGGTCTTCTGGTGACAGGCATGTTGCTGCGGCGATCATCCAATTTTACCGGTCAGGGCCTGGTGGCGGCAGGTGTGAGTGTGGTGTATGCCGCCGTGGTGGCCGCAGCAAGTCTTTATCATCTCATAAACCCCACTCTGGCATTTGTACTATTGGCCATCTGGACGGCGATGGCCGTGGGGCTATCGCTGGAGGTTGGCATGCTGGTAGCCATATTGGGGCTTTTGGGCGGCTTTTTTATGCCGCTGCTTTTGACCACGGCACATCCTCAAGCAAGCGGTCTATTCTTTTACCTATTGCTGCTGCAAGCCGGCTTGTTACTGGCAGGCTGGCGCAAACGATGGTTTTTGGTAAGCGTATTAACCGCCTTGGCGGCGTTTTTTTGGATTGTGCTTTGGCTTGTATTCTTTCAGCCTCACGGGCCTGATGCCGCGGCGCTCGGCCTCTTTATCCTGGCAACTGCGGTGTTACTGGTGATAGCCGCCTTGGCCGGGGAGCGTGACATCTTACCGGATGGAGCCGACAGCTTTGGCGTGACCAACCATGCCTGGCAAGCTTTGGCGTGGCTGGGCGGCGGGTTAAGCATTATTACATCCGGCTGGCTGCTGAAGGAAGCAGGTTTCGACAACTTGCAGTGGTCATTTATTGCACTGCTGACGGCCGGAGCGATGTTAGTGGCACGCCTTAGAAACAGAATGTATACCATTGCCTGGCTTGCACTAAGTTTATGTATTGCGATGCTGGGCCTATGGACATGGCGATTGGTGGGACCACCGCTGGCGCTACGCGGGACCGACGGGTTTCCCTGGCTCTGGACAGCATGGGGCAACGTCCCTGTCGGTAAGGTCGCTACCGGTACCAACCTGCATTGGCTAAACATCTGGCTGGAAATATTTGGCGGGCTTTTTGGCCTGGGAGGATACGCGTGCATTTGGCGAGCACGCCGATCTAACGTGTGGGCGTGGTTTTCGGTGCTGGGTGTGGCTGCGATCTTGCTTATTGGGTTGTGGGGCCGTGGCTTTCATCCCCGAAACATTTGGGCCTTGACGGCCGTCGGTATTGCTGTGGTATACGGCCTAAGCGCCTGGGCCGTCGGCAGCTATACACAGGTCAGAGGCAACACTGCTGTGCAGGCTCTGGTGGTGGGTGCGACGGGGTTTGTGGCCCTCGCCATCATGCTGCGGCTGACGAACGCAATGTGCACGCTGACGTTAGCTGTCGAGATTCCTCTGCTGGTGCTGTTGTGGCGTTGGCTCGGCGGAAGAGAGCTTGCGGGCGCGGCCATTGCACTGACGCTGGCCGTACTGGTGCGGTTGTGCGCTAACCGGGCGATCTTCGCCTACCCTGTTAGTCCATCACCCTGGCACAATTGGATTGTTGGCGTCTATACCGGTATCACATGCTTACTCATCGCTGGACGCCTCATTGCCAGCAAGCCAGGCGAGGAAGTGCCACCATTGCGCAACCTTTTAGAATTTGCGGCTATCGTGGTTGCGTTAGCCGGCGGCATCCTGGTGGTGCGTCATGCCTTTCATCCAATAGGCTGGGGCAACACCTTCGGCGGACTGCTGGAGCGGGGGCTTTACCCTGTATGGCTGCTGGTGGTGGCGCTGGGCCTTAAACTATCGGCCAAGCGCAAAACGACCGGTCTGCGAGCAGCAATGGCAACTGCATTGGGAGGAAGCGGCATTTGGCTCACAGTTATTGCAACTGGCATGTTCTTTAACCCCATGCTTGACCACCTCGCCGTGCAAGGACCTCTGGGGCTTGAAACGCTTCTGCCCGTGTATGGCCTGCCAACCGTGCTGGGCGCAGCGCTGGCCTGCTTAATGCACCGCGACGGGCAACAACGCGCAGCGCGGGGTATGGCGATCGGATCGGTCATTTGTCTTTTTATTATGACCAATTTAATTATACGAGCCGCTTTTCATGGCAGCCTGCTGTACGCGGGCACAACGGCCCAGCACGAACTCTATGCCTACTCAGTGCTTTGGATCGTGCTTGGCATCGCGCTGGCGCTGCTTGCAGCGGTGGTACGCGGGCCGGTCCTGCGGTACACCTCGCTCGTGGTGTTGCTGCTCGCGGTTGCCAAGGTTTTTCTAATAGATACTGCCCACCTCCAAAGCCTGCTGCGGGTTTTGTCGCTGGTGGGCTTGGGACTTAGCCTTATGACCATCGGCTATGTGTACCAGCGTTTTGTATTTGTGCGCGGCCCAAACTCGCCCAATCGCAACAACGTCCCGTAGTAACACAACGCGGCTGTCCTGTGACGGCCGTCAGATTGCCATTGTGAGCTTTGATGGCTTCAATAGCCCGGCAAGTGTGGCTTTTATCAGTCCCCGGGTCACCTTCACAAAGAGTTTCCCCAACATATGCAGTGGGCATTACTCGTACATCAGCTTTACACACTGACTGAATATGCGATTATTGGCGCACAAAGTCTGCCGACATCGTATCGCGCAAGCTGAATAGCGGCGTACTGAAATATCGCTCGGCACGGTCGCACAGCAGCGTCACTACCGACGCTTGCGGGCCAAGCTTGGCGGCAAGTTGTAATGCGACGGCGACATTGGCTCCCGACGATATTCCAACCGGCAACCCAAACTCGCGCTGCAGTCTTTGCGTCATGGCGATGGCGTCTTTGCTGCTGATTTCAACATGGCCATCCAAAGGAGCGTGCCGCAGCAGCGCCGGGATGAAGCCATCGCCGACACCCTCAATCTTGTGGCAACAGGGGGCTTCCCCAGCCAACAAAGCCTGCTCCTTTGGCTCCATTGCAATAATTTGGGCCTGCGGCCACCGCCTTTTAATTGCCAGACCACACCCGGCGAGTGTCGCGCCGGTTCCATAACCCGTCACAAATGCATCAATCGGCCCGGCCATCTGCTGGAGAATTTCGCCCCCGGTTGCCTTTTCGTGATCTTCCAGGTTCAGTGGATTTTCGAACTGGCGCGGCAGGAAGTAACGGCTGTCAGCGGCGGCCATTGTGCGCGACAATTCTATACCAACTTCGTACTGCCCCTTTCCCTTAAAAGGCAAAACCTCTGCGCCAAACTGGCGCATCAGCCACAGCCGCTCATTGCTGGCGCTATCGTCTATTAAGATTGATACCCGGTACCCCATCGCCGCACCAACCATTGACAACGCAATACCGGTGTTGCCGCTGCTGCACTCCAAAATAATGGAGTCCGGCTTTAACAGACCACGTTGTTCTGCATCGAGCAGCACAGCTCTGGCAAAGCGATCTTTGACGCTTCCACTGGGATTGAGAAATTCGCACTTGGCATGGAGCGTGATTCCTTCACGAGCAAAACGCATTGCGATAATGGGCGTATTTCCAATTAAAGTTAAAACCGCACGACGATCCACCGTTCCTGAAGCATTCATACAAGCCTCTATAAATTTATATTAACCATCCCTGGCTGACTGCCTATAACAGAAAACAACCCTGTCAATTATAGCCCAACCCCTGTTACCCCCATGATTTGAGGCGCTTTCATGTGCTCATGGTATGGCATCCATGTCGCTCTCCGCCATGTCTAAACCCATTTACAACAGCCCAAAACGCGTCATGGCTGTATACCAATCTAAGCGCCCGGCCATTTGTTAGCTACAAGCTTTGACGCCAGAGATCATATTCAATCGTATGGGTAGAGGATTCAGAAATCGCCGGGTACCGCTGCAAGGCGACTATCACATAGCCGCTGCAACACTTGAGCCTATTTTGCTCGAATTTTACAAGCTCCACATTTATCCCACAGTAAATTCACTCTACCGCAGCAAGCGCGGCGTCATGCCGGATCCTGTAAATAGATAAGCTTTCCGCGTTCTCACTCTGCGTACCTGGCGAGGCCTCACCGCTGGCATTGATGGTTTCTGCTATACTAAAGTGTCAATGGGTGTTGCCTGTTCGCCGGGTGAGGCGGTTCAGGCGATGGCCCGCCGACGGCCTGCCGCCCGGGAGCTGTCGTGGTTGTATGCGGAGTATTGCCATGGCTGTGCAGATGGAACTTAAGCGCATTCTCATTTCCGACCTGTCGGACCAGCAATTTATTTTCCTCAAAGAGGTTGATGGTCAGCGTACCATGCCCATTGTCATTGGCCCCGCTGAGGCCCGCGCCATAGACAGCCGCCTCAAAGGCGAGCCGGTGCCCCGCCCCATGACGCATCAACTGCTGGCCAATGTCATCGAACGACTTGGCGCCACACTCGAACGCATCGTTATTCATGACCTTAAGGACCACACATTTTTCGCATCGCTGGTGCTGCGCCAAAATGGCCAAACCATCGAAATAGACAGCCGCCCCAGTGATGCCATTGCCTTGGGCATCGCCAGCAACGTGCCTATTTTTGTTGCAGAACATGTGCTTGATGAGGTCGCAACCGAAGACACAGAGTAATGCCGGCTGACCTTATCGCGCCTGGCGGTCAGAGCCAGTCTCATGCTCAATCGCTTGCGCCCGTTTGGCTTTGCGCAGCGGTCGCTGCCGCCACGTTTGCCGGTGCGGGTTGTGGTGCGGGGCGACGAATCATCCATATCCAATATACAAGGCCCAAAATCAGCATGGGCACACTGTAAATAATGCCCAGGCTTATCCAGTGGCCAAAAATATATTTAGGCTGGTCGCCAACCCTGAACTGCTCGCCGATGATGCGCATAATGGGGTAAAAAACCGCAAAGGCTCCGCTGGCCATACCGGCCTTGCGCCAGTAGCGTCCAATGCACCAACAGATGATAAACAGCAACAGGCCCTCAAGCGAAGCCTCAATAAGCTGCGATGGAATTCGCGGGGGCAGAATATGCCGCAGCTGCGCCACCACAAATGGGTGGCCATCGCGGGCCATGTTGAGCAGCGTCATGCGCATGGATTCGGGCGTGGCCATTTGTGGAGCCAAATTCGGATGCCGCGCCAACACTTGCTCGGCGAGATGGCTTACGGCGCCTGCCTTAATCGTAGGCTCTATCTTGAGCTGCGGTGGATAAATCAGTTCCGACGGAAACTGCCACGCCCAGGGCGAATGCCATACATGGCCATAAAGTTCGCCGTTGATAAAATTGGCAACGCGACCAAAGCCAATGCCTATAGGCGCCACCATCGCCCCGCCATCAATCAGGTTAAGGAAGTTGATCTTGTTGCGCCGCGCAAAAATCCAGGTGGCGACCAACACGCCTATAATGCCGCCATGAGCCGACATGCCTCCATCCTGCAGCGCCAAAAGCTGCCAGTATGGAAAGCTGCTTGTAAACTCGGTAAACATGTGCGGCCGATACAGCACGGCTTCACCAAGCCGGCCGCCAATCACCACGCCAAAAATGGCGACAAAAAGCACAAAGTCCATCAGCTTTTCGAGCGGCAGTTGCAGACGGCCTTCGCGCACCAACTTGCGCAGCAGCAGGTACCCGACGATAAAACCGGTGAGATATGCGGTGCCATACCATCTTATGCCAAAGTTTGTATGCCCCCATCGCACAATAAAAGGGCTGAATGTTTCGATAAAGTACGCAAGAGGTAATACCATTGCCATGTTGCCTTTGCCATTAAAACACCGCCAAAACCGCAACGCTATAGCGCCGGGCATTATGCTGTCAACCAGGCCGTGCTGGAAAGCTCGGAACCATCGGCCGCCTGAAGGGAGGTTGGCTTCGTGGCCTAATCTCTTTATAAGGATATTATATGGGTTTAATAGCCATCAAAAATTTGAAGCATCCGCGGCAACTCAAGGAACGACTGCGAGTCGAGAAAGAGCTGCTGTTGACGAGCGACGGCCGCCCCGTAGCGGCGCTGGTGCATGTTAGTGCGGACGACGACCCGGAAGCCATGATCCAATCAATCCGCGATGCACGCAGCCGTTTAGCGCTAAGCCGTGTGCGGGCGGCTGTCCACCAAGCCGGCACAAATCGCCTGACGCCAGCGGAAATCAACCGAGAAATTGCCGCCGTCCGGAAAGCTCGACGGCGGTGAGTATGAAGCGGGCGGTTTTCGACACAAACGTTTTGGTGGCGGGTTTTTTGACCCCTTTTGTCCACCGGGGCGCATCGTCGAGTGG
Source organism: Phycisphaerales bacterium (assembly GCA_013044165.1). Lineage (GTDB taxonomy): Bacteria > Planctomycetota > Phycisphaerae > WQYP01 > WQYP01 > JABEVB01. The sequence goes on along the minus strand of JABEVB010000189.1, from coordinate 2,466 downwards.
CTCAGGAGTGGCAACGTTGAGGCGGTGGTGGACGACCGCATCCTGCTGGAATACGCCTAGGTGCTGCTCCGTCCCAGGTTCAAGCTGCCGGCTGGCGAGGTGGAGTTGGTGCTCAATGCCATTCGGTCGAGAGCGTGGAGCGTCGAGCCTACGCGACACGCAAAAGGGTTGACTGACGTGGACGACGCGCCGTTTCTGCAATGTGCTTGGGCTGCAGACTTGCCGCTGGTGACCGGTAACGCTCGCCACTTCCCCAGATTGGCGGTGAAGCACGCGACGATTCTGACGCCTGCGATGTTTGTAGCCGCAGCGGCCAAGTAACCGTAAGCACCCTTTGTTGCACGGAACTCGCAGTGGCTCAAGCTGGCTCATGATTTTGCGGCGCATAGTGCAGCGCTATACATCCCAAAATTTGACTCGAGCTGGGAACCAGGGAACAGGTGACCGCAGGTGCGGCTTGCTCTCCGGCGGTAGCCATAATTTTGTTCCAGCCGAATGTGCTCTCCTGATCTCCTGCTCTAAATTCACCTGCTCTATTTTTGCCTCCGGCAAAAATCGGGGCGACAGGACACCAATAGAACTGTTTGCTCGGCGTTGTGCTGAATCAGCGAGTATGATTCGTCGCTACATTCAGCTGCTAGCGGAGCGTTTGGAGCGACACTGAATCCAGTTTTCTTCCGCTAACTCGCCCCCCATGTAAAGGTCCCCCGTTATACTGGCGCAGTTGCCAGTTTTTAGAACGAGGCGCACCCCAAACCTATATTTAAGTTTGCCTTCTTTACTAGTAAGTTGCTGCAGTTTTTTCTCGTCGTCGTTTGGATTGTTGGGCTTCTTCGCCTCGATGACGAGTATATTTTCTTGTGTGCCGCGGCGGTGAACGATGATATCAGGACGAATCAGCTTGCGCTCAGTATCGCGTTTGGGGTCCGTTTCGTCACGGTTGTATTCGCAATCCACGTCGAGGCCGGGGAACTCATCGGCCAGATACATGGCGAGCCGGAAGGTAACCGACTGTTCGTCGGCACCATTCGTGATCAAGAACGAGTCATGGTCTAGCAGTCGCTGTATAGCACGCTCGCAGCGGGACTTGACAATTTTACTATCCATTTGAACTCCAAGTAAGATGTCTACGTAAGGAATGATACATGTGAGCTGTGAGGCTCTCAATCAAGAAGGCCGTGATTGATATATCTAATTAATCACGCTCCGGTTTGTTCCGCCTCGACGGCCATACGGTGCCAGTATTGGGACTGCTTCATGCTGCGTGGTATTCATGCCTATACCTCGCCGTAGGGTGCGAGCCTGCAAATAAGGTAGCCGCACCAATTGCCAGGGTTTACGCGCCAAGAGGAATCGCGGCTACTGCTTGGTTGTCGCCCCGCTCCCAATTCGAATAACCTTGGCCACGGTTGATATCGAGATCGCCTCACTCAACCCCAGCGTGGTCACGTCGTAGTCGCTGCCCTTGCGGACACACGCCGACGCACGGATTTTACCCCCATTTTTCAGATAAATTATAAAACGGTCTGGGGCCGCGGGTGCGACAGTGGCGTGCGGCGGTATGGGCGGCCGAAACGCGAGCAGCTTTAGGCTAACGGTCAATCGCACATAGTCTCCCCGCCCACCACTGTAGCCACTGACGGATTCTACCAAGGCGTAAACGGTCTGCTTTGAACCAACTTTCCACCCGGCGATACGCTGTCGGCCCGACCGGAAGGTGATAATCTGGACCGGAGGATCGTCCGGGCGTCTGCCAAGCGCCCCCCCTCGAGGCGAGGCCTTCCAGTCGAGTGCTCCAGTCACCTCGTAGCCGCCCTCTCTCGTCGTCCTGACGTCTACCACAGTAAATGGGGCTAACACCGGGTTGCCCGGCAAAGAGCGGGCTATTCGCAAAGTGTGCCGCAATTGCCAATGGCGAAATAGTTCCTGCTGCGTGCTTGTTGCATTGGGGGGGTATGGCATCAGGGCCATCGGCTGAATGGCGTTTACACACTGTGCAACCAATGCGCTGAGGCTCAGCAGTGGCCTTGGGGCGTGCCGGCGGTAATACGCGGTACTCCGCACAGTTGCCAGGTCGGATAGCCGTGCATGCCAAGCAGGGTAATCATAATTGGTGAGGCTAGCGGGCGCTGGCCCAGTTGCTAGCGCAGAAAACACAGTCGCCAGAATCAGTAGCCACATTGTACAGTGCGCAACCACGGGGCATACTCCGGAACTACGCTTCATACGGGATCCTCGACGGAGCATCGGAACGGTTCAAATAAAACGCGGTCGCACGAGACACTGCTCGGCATCATTAGGTGAGTATTCCGACCTAAAACCCCGTTGTCAAGCTCCCAGCGGATTACGCGCGGCAGTAAATAGTGTGCTTTCGAAACAATAGGCCGAGTTCCTTACCCCGAAGGGGGCCCTGTGAGGGAGACGGGAGTTGCAAATCCAGGCGGGGCTAAGGTCGGGGTCGGGGGG
>JABEVB010000188.1 GCA_013044165.1 Phycisphaerales bacterium | reverse complement strand
GCCGGGGCCGCACCGAATTGTGGTTCGCGCCACCGATTCGCAGGGCAACAGCGGCTATGCGTCTGTTTTGGCGACTGTACGATAGCTGCCGCAAGGCGCGTCGCTGCCGCAGTATATCCGCGGCAGCGGGCAGCAATAGTTCATGAAGGTGGAGTTTAGCCGTGCATTATCCGCACAAAGTCAGTAATCGGAAACGCGTTCGTAAAATCGGCTTTCGGGCTCGTATGCGCACCAAAAAAGGTCGGCAAACAATCAACCGCAAGCGCCGCGTAGGCCGCTCGGTCAATGTTGTGTGATGCATTCTGGTCGTGTGGCATATGTGGCGGCCTATGCCGCATTGCTGTCTGGCGGCGTATTTATGCGTCGTGCGATCATCCTGCTGACGTTCAAAAAGCACTATTTCACGGGGATTGCAGAGCCGTACATGCCTTAAGGCGGTTGCGTTGCGGAGTTGGCTTGCCAAGCCGCTTGGTGGCAGCCTGGCGCGAAGTGTGTCACTCTGTTCTCTGAACCTCATCAATCACTCTTATTTAAGCTGTGGGTATGCGCATGCCGGTTGCGACTCTGCCAAGGTGGCAGAAATCACCTGCAATCTTAAGCAAAATCCATGTGAAATCGCGAGATGCCTGCGGTTAATAATGCTGGCTATAACATTTCGTAAGATATTGTTTTATAATTACTTAGGATATTCAAGGCCATTTTTTAACCGACGGCGGCACGGCTATTGCTTAGTTGCCTCTATGTTTGGATTTGCGCCCTTGGCCCCGCGCTCTGACGTGCGGCCTGTGGGGTGCGCTCTTAAATGGAAGGTACAACATCATGGCAAAGGTCATAGGCATTGATTTGGGCACCACCAACTCGGTTGTGGCAGTCATGGAGGGTAGCCAGCCCAAAGTTTTAATTAACGCGCAAGGCGCACGGCTGACCCCATCAGTGGTCGGATTTACCGACAAAGGCGAACGGCTGGTGGGCCTTCCCGCCAAGCACCAGCAGGTTACCAATCCGCAGAATACCGTCTTTTCGATTAAGCGGTTTATGGGGCGCCGTCATTCTGAGGTTAGCGGCGAAGAGAAACTTGTAGCGTACAAGGTTGTCGGCGGGTCGGACGAGCTTGTCAAGGTTGATATTCGGGGCAAGCAGTACACGCCGCCTGAAATCTCGGCGATGATTCTCCAAGACCTCAAAAAACCCGCTGAAGACTACCTTGGCGAAAAGGTGACCGACGCGATCATAACCGTGCCGGCCTATTTCAACGATTCGCAGCGCCTCGCCACCAAAGAAGCCGGCGAAATTGCCGGTCTTAACGTTAAGCGCGTACTGCCTGAGCCTACCGCGGCGGCCCTCGCCTACGGTATGGACAAAAAGAAAGGCGGCAAAATCCTGGTGTTTGACCTTGGGGGCGGCACATTCGACGTATCCGTTCTGGATATTGGCGACGGTGTTTTTGAAGTGCTCTCCATTAATGGCGATACCCACCTCGGCGGCGACGATTACGATCAGTTGCTCGTAGACCACATTGCCGAAGAGTTTCGCAAGCAAAATGGCATTGATCTCCGGAAAGACCCGATGGCTCTTCAGCGCCTTAAAGAATCCGCTGAAAAAGCCAAGATCGAGCTTTCGAGCAATATGGAAACCACTATCAACCTGCCGTTTATTACAGCGGATGCGAGCGGGCCAAAGCACCTGCAGATGGCTGTTACGCGCAGTAAGTTTGAATCGCTCACCAGCGGTCTTACCGAGCGCTGCCGCCAGCCGGTACTTAAAGCCCTTCAGGACGCCAAGCTTGCGGCCAAGGATATTGATGAGGTGCTGCTCGTAGGCGGCTCGACGCGCATACCGCGCGTGCAGCAGCTTGTTAAGGAAATCTTCGGAAAAGAAGGCAACAAAACCGTCAACCCCGACGAGGCCGTGGCGCTGGGTGCGGCCATTCAGGGCGGCATCACCACCGGTGAAGTCAAAGATATCCTGGTGCTCGACGTAACACCGCTGTCGCTGGGGGTTGAGACCCTTGGCGGCGTGATGACCGTACTTATTCCGCGTAACACGACCATTCCTTCGAGCAAGAGCGAGACGTTCAGCACTGCCGCAGACAGCCAAACCAGCGTCGAAATTCATGTGCTTCAGGGTGAGCGCGAGTTTGCCCGCGATAACCGCACCTTGGGCAAGTTCCAGCTTGTGGGCATTCCGCCGGCGCCCCGCGGTACACCGCAGGTCGAAGTAACATTCGACATTGACGTCAACGGCATTTTGAATGTTAAAGCCAAGGACAAGGCCACCGGTAAAGAAAACAAGGTGGAAATCAAGGGCCATAGTGGTCTCTCGAAAGAAGAAATCGAGCAGATGAAGAAAGATGCCGAAGCCCATGCCGCGGAAGACAAGGCTCGGCGCGAACTTGTGGACCTCAAAAACCAGGCCGACGGCGCTGTGCTGCATGTAGAAAAGGAATTGCAGGAGCATGGCGGCAAGGTTGGCCCGCAGGAACGCGGCGACATTGAAAGCGCCATCAATCGCGTGAAAGAAGTGCTCAAGGGTGAGGATAAAGAGTCGCTGCAACGCGCACTGGATGACCTTAACAAGGCCCGCATGAAACTCGGCGAAGCTATGTACAAGGCCGCCGGTGAACAGGCAGGCGCAGCCGGCGCAACCGAGCCTGGCGCGGCTGCGGCCGGTGGCGCATCGGGCGGCGATGCCCCCAAAAAGGGTCCCGATGATGTGATTGACGCCGAGTACGAGGTGAAATAATCCGGTGAAGCGCTGGCCCGCGCCCTGCGATGCCTGGCGCCGGGCACAATGCCGGAATTGCCCGTTGCGCATACGGCATATCTCTGCCAATGGAAGCGGCACCCTGCGATGATTTTGGGTTGCGAGGCAACTCGCGAGCTGACTGCTGAGCCGCTAAAACCTTGGGGGCAATGGGGCGGTGTCAGGTGGCACGGGTGGGCCTGAGGAGGCGTCAACAATGGATTCGCGCAGCACGCCCGTGCGGTTACACCTTAAAAAATCTGAAGCACTCGAAATTACCTGGGCCGATGGCCACGAAAGCATTTTGCCGCTGCGAATGTTGCGCCGCATGTGCCCGTGCGCCGGCTGTCAGGGCGAACGCGACCTGCTGGGCCGGCAACTGTTGCCGGTGGTAAAAACCAGTTTCGACGGCCCAATCACGGCGTTGGGCGCGGAATTGGTTGGCAACTATGCCCTTCGCATTGAATGGGCTGATCATCATCAATCCGGCATTTATTCGTTTGAGTACCTGCGAAGCTTGGCCGGTTCACACCAGTAGCGCAGACAGCGCGGCCTGCCCGGCAAAGTGAAGGCCCGAATCAACGGCGGCCTGATCTCCGCGATCGCGGCGGGGTATCTTTTGTGGCACAGGCTTTAAGCATGCCCGTTCAGCCGGCTGAAGAGCGGTTACAATTCTCGTTAGCATTCCAGCAAAGGCATGGGAGTACGGTCCAAGTGACGGGCGCAGTTCTCGTCGAAAAACAGAGTGTTACGGCTTTGTAACGCGGTTCTAGCAATACTAGATGCGTCCCCGTTGTGCTTCTCGACGCATCGTTCGGGCGGCGGGAGGCGTATGCAACGCGGCTCGATACGCACGCATCGCTGTTGATACTGACCACGCTGGATTTAATCGCCAGCGGCCCCGAAATAAACGCGGTGGATGAGACCCGCCTCTCGGCGCTGCTCGATCGTCTTTGTGGTGTACAGCCGCGCCCAAACGTCGTGTTCTGCGATACCGACATGATTGTTCCCGGCGTATATCGCGGCTTGCAGCGGCGTGGCATTGTGCCCGGACGTGATGTGGAAGTTGTCGGCTATAACAACGATCTTATTTATCTGGCGGGTCTTGCCCCGATGCCGGTAACCGCCGATGTGCGCGCTGTCGAACTCGGGCGTATGGCGGCCGAGCGACTGCTCTGGCGGTTGAGCCATCCTGCCGATCCGGTCGTCACCATGACCATCCGTCCGCACCTGGTCATTGCTCCGCTCGCACCGTAACCGCTATTGCCGCTCTATACGCTTACGCATGTCTGTCCTGTTGCGAAGCGAGCCGGGCGGCCTGGCTCGATCTAAGGCAGCACGAGCGCCTGGGCCAGGCGGTTTCCGGTATAGCGGGCCGAACCTTTTGCGAAGCTGTTGTTGTGCAGCAGCACATCACTGGCCTGGCCCTGAACCTGAATGCCGCTCCAAGGGTTATCGAGTGTGGAATTTTCGACGATAACATCCCGGGCGTTGCCGCTGATGCTGATGCCGCCGTAGTTGTCGGCATGTATATGGATGCCGCGCAGCACCGTGTAGCGCGTTACCGTGCCGCCGAAAAGTTGCGGCCATCGCAGGTCTCCGCGAACCGAAACACTGGTTAATCCTTCATAAATGTCGTTGTCGAGATATTGGACGTACCACGAAGGCTGCATACCGCTCTTCAACCGCAGACCGTAATTCAACAGCGAGCCGCAGCGGTAAAGTTTGTTGTCGGCACAGATGACATTGAATGATGACCCGTAGCCCATGTTGACCCAGTTAGCGTCCTCAAACCGGTTGCCGATGATCAGCACATGGCCGCGAAACGGTATGATCGAGAGGGTCGAGGTGCTGTCCGGCGCGATTGTAAAGGGCCGGTTGATCCGCCACTCACGGCCATGATTGGCCGTGACGAAGCGATACTGTCCCGCTCCGGTTCCGGAGAGAACAGCCACGACCGATCGCCGCCAGAGCGTGCTCTTTTCGCCGGCCCATCTGGGATATGTCGGCTCCTGTGCCAGTGTGATGGTTGTCCCGTTGACTGCGGCCGCTTTGCCAAGATAGGCTCCGCCGGGGCCATCGAACGTGAAACTGAAGTCGGACTCGTCCTCAAACTCGCAGACATGCCGATTATGAGCGTAATAGACGTTGCGGCCCTGTCCGTACAGGTTGATGTACGCCTGCGGATCAACGCTGACGAATTTGTTATCCTCGATGATAGCCCCGTCGCTGTTTCCCAAGGCGATCGGGCTTTTGCCCGCCATAATCGTGTTGTGGGCGACGAGAACATCCGGTCCGCTGTAGGTGATCGCCATGCCCTGCGCCAGGATGTTGCAATGCGTCACACGGCTGGAGCCGGCCATGCGCAGGAGCACTTCATTGTCCTCCTTGCCGCTGCGTATCCAGTAACGGTCCACACGAATTCGAACATGCTTCATTTGAAAATGTTCGCCGCTGCGGATGCCCCCCTTAAAGTGTCGTGGTACGTAAAGGCTCATATCTTCCACGCGGTAAGCGCCGCCGCTCATCAGGAAGGGGGGTACGTGGGTCTGGTGATCTGTGAGCCGCCGCTTGCCGTTGCCACCGTCGAGCGCGAACCCGCCCTGGCCAAATCGCAGCACGGTGACGCCCAGGCCCGCGCCCCTGAGAATGGTGTCGGGCGGGACATTTAACTGACCTGTAAAACTGTATTTGCCCGGCGGAAAGTAGACGATGCCGCCGCCGTTGTGCGCTGCTCGCTTCAGTGCCGCTTCGACGGCGGCGGTACGATCCCTCGGTGGATTATAATTTCCCAAGGTCCGGAGCATTTCTTTCCGGGCGCTGCGACCGTAGTAGTCCATCACATTAAAAACCTGACTCGGCCACGGCTTGGGCGACTTAATTCGCCAGGCGCCGGCATCGCTCCACGTCGTTCTTAAACCATTGCATACCGACACTTGATAGACCCCGACCGGCAAAGTGGACGGTATGGCAAACGACAGAGCATAACCATCGCCAGGGGGCGAGCGTAAAGTTAACCGTACACCGTTTGCCGCAGTGAGCCTTGCCTCGCCGGGGGCGCCAAAGCTTAGCGAATTGCCAAAGGTCCTAAGCCAGCCGCCGGGGGTGCTGAACGTGCCGCTATCGCCTTGTATCCACCAGACATGTGCGGTATTGAGCAGAATAGTTTGCGACCAGCCGGGGCTTTTGACAACGCACTCAAACACCCCCATTTTTAACGTTGTCGGCAGAATGAATTTGAGGCTCTGCGCCGTGGCCTGCAACGGTTTAACGGTGTGATACCTTCCGGTTGTCGTTGGCTTTTCGCTCGCGCTCAGGGGCGTATTATCCAATCGCCGCACCTTGATCAATGTGACGGCCTTAAGGTCAGATCCTGCCAATAGCACCGCATCATTGGGACGCACCGGCTCAGAAGCCCAGAAGATGTGGTTCAGGGGCGGGCTGCTCACCTGCTTCAGCGCAGCTGCCGCATATGCGGAAATCGCCTGGCTTGGCGCAAAGGCAATTAACACAACCAGGGTGAGCAGGGTGCGATTTATGACGGTCGCTTTGCCCATCATGTTAACGCCCCACCTTGTGAATCGTCCTTGAGATTGCGGCGAAGTGGCGGTCATGACCTCTCCTTTGGCTGTTGCTGGTGTCGAGTGTGGGGCCTTTGCAGTGCTGATTTGTGTACGTAACAATGATGATAACCCGCTTTTGAATTCGTCAGAGGCCGGCTGGCCAAGCTGACACTGCATTTTGATAAGCTCCCAAAGCCCCAATGTATCCCGCTGTGCTGGGGGCGTCAAATATAAACGCCGCAATAATATGGAACATATGCGATTGCGTTTTTTTGTGCTGCGGCGCTACGGGCTGCATACCAATTTTTTGGGGGCATAAAAACTGGCAGGGGGTGTGTAGGGCGGAGGCATGCTCGCAGCTATTGGTTAAACGGGTAAAGCACGTCGGCTCCAGAGCCATCGTCAGGAGTTCGCCTCTTGCTGCCCGCGATCTTTCCACCTGCAGTGATCATTGGATTTGTTGCGTGGGAGCAAAACGGGGACGCTTCTAGTATTGATGTTCGGTCTGTGTCGTGATATGTTAATGCCATGGCTAGAAAAGCGCGTCATTGTCCCGGCGGGTATGTGTATCATGTTTTGAACCGTGCGGCGGGGCGCATCACGCTATTTCGGAGCCCGGAGGACTACGCCGCATTTGCGCGGATTATGGTGGAGGCCCACGCGCGCGTCCCTCTGCGGATCGTCAGTTGGTGCTTGATGAAAAACCACTGGCATTTTGTGGTATGGCCGCGTGGGGAACAGGACGTCACCAACTATTTTCGCTTCCTGACGCATACCCACGCCATGCGCTGGCGTGTGGCCCGCGGGACGGTGGGCTGGGGGCCGTTGTATCAGGGGAGGTTCAAGAGTTTTCCGGTACAGTCCGGATCTCATGTGCCGATGGTGTGCAGGTACGTGGAACGCAACGCCCTGACGGCTGGGGTGGTGAAACGGGCGGAAGATTGGCGTTGGGGGAGCCTATGGCTGCGGCGTCAGAAGCAGATGGATGAGCCGACGCGTGCGTTAAGAGAGATGCTCTCGGCGGGGCCGGCAGGCCGTTGGCCGGAGTTGAAGGGCTGGACGCAAACAGTGAACCGGTTGCAGACGAAGGGGGAATTGGCGCAGCTGGAGGCAAGTGAAACGCGCGGCCGGCCACTGGGGGACGAGGCGTGGCTGGGCAAGATGGTGAGGCAAGGGGGTTTGGAGCATACTGTACGGCCGGAAGGACGCCCGTCCGGGAAGCGGCCTGCGGGGAGAGTGTAGCAATACTAGATGAGTCCCCGTCTGCACGGTCAAGGAACTGGCCCAACAGCGGTGGGATGAACCTCACGCGGATCGTCTGGCCGCGCGGCTGCGGAAATACGAAAAGGAATTGACGGTCTTCCTCTGGGACGATGCGGTGGATGGGACCAACAACGCGGCAGAACGGGCGTTACGATCGGCGGTGGTGGTGCGGAAGATCACCGGCGGCAGCCGCAGCGAGCGGGGAGCCAGAGCCACGGCTGTGCTGATGTCGGTGCTACGCACCTGCCGTCAGCAGAACCGCCCGCTCTTTGAAACGATCAGGACACTTCT
>JABEVB010000187.1 GCA_013044165.1 Phycisphaerales bacterium | reverse complement strand
GTCAGACAGGCCAATGCCGCCAGCAGCAGCGTCGGCTCAAAGCCGCCGATTACGCACGCTACGCCATACTCCTGCACAATAGGAATATAGGCATCCGAGCCAATCACCACCGAAACATGCCCCGGACACAAAAATCCATTTATTTTGAGTTGACTACTATTTTCCAATAGCGCTCGCAACGCTGGAATAATGGTCTTATGGCTGGCCAATGCCGAAAAGTTCTTGAGTTGCAATTCTTCCGCACGGCAGATGGCCACAGCGGTGGCCGGTGCGGTGGTTTCAAAACCGACTGCGGCGAATACGATGCGGCGATTCGGTTCGCGCTGGGCCAACGCAACCGCATCGAGGCTGCTGTAAACCACCTCAATGCGCCCGCCCTGGCCGCGGATTTTTTCAAGGCTGCCGTGCTGGCCGGGCACGCGCAGCATATCGCCATAGGTACACAAAACAACGTCCTCGCGTCGCGCAAGGGCCACCAGTTGATCTATATCCGCCTGAGAGGTGACACACACGGGGCAGCCCGGCCCGCTGATTAATCGCACATTTGCCGGCAGTACACTGTGCAAGCCGCACCGGAATGCACTCGTTGTGTGCGTTCCGCATACTTCCATAAAGGCCAATCGCCCCTTTACCTTTTTCGCGGCGGCGCGCAGCCGCTCCAGCAGTTGGCGCGGTTCTGTGTTATGTGACAAGGCATTATTCATAGTCGCCTCCTGCGGCGTCTGGCGCCGCATCACCCTTCGAGGTTGCAGGCGCACCGGCTCGCCTGAGATCGTTAATCAGCGACCAAGTCTCCGTCGCTTGCCGGCTATCCAATCGCTCGATTGTGAAGCCGGCATGAATGAGTACCCAATCACCTACCACGGCCTCCGGCGTCATCAGCGTGTTGACAGGCACACGATTGCCATGCAGGTCAACCACTCCACACGAGCCATCCTGCTCCACCAGTTGGGCTGGTACCGCTAAACACATAAAGCACACTCCTGTTCAGCGGGTGCGCAATGTCCCGCCAGCGATGGATCGTGCACCGCTACAAAAGCTTGGCCTAAAGCCAAACCGCCATCGTTGCACGGCACGGCACCGTTGCGCAACACTTTGAGGCCGTCATCTTCCAAATCCTCAATCACTTTCTCTCGCAATATTTCGTTTACAAATACCCCGCCTGCCAATACCACGGTGCTTAGCCCCGTCGCTGCGGCCTGCTGCTTAACCAGCGAAGCCAACCCCATCGCCAATTGCCAGTGAAACTCCGCCACCAGCGGCTCAGGTGCGGCTCCTTGCACCACCAATTCGATCGCGTACCGCCAGAACAAATCGAGATCGAGCCTTTGAAACTCCGGGCCGCTCGATCGCTCTGATTCCTGATGCCAAGGCGTAATTTTCCACATAGGCTCTAAGCCCTGTGCCGGGCCATGACGATATGCAATTGCCTCGAGGGCCATGGCGGCTTCTGCTTCGAATCGGTTATGCGTACAAACGCCAAGCAGGGCCGCCAGGCCGTCATAGAGTCGGCCAATGCTGCTCGAGAGCACACATTGCACATTGTGACGCAGCATGCTGCAAAGCAAGTTACGTTGGGCCGACTCCGGAAATAGTCGTCGGGTAATGGGATGATTGCTTGCATCTACCCCGTAAACTCGCCATAAAATTGCCAAAGCACTGCGGCGAATGTCCACTGCGGCCGCATCGCCGCCAGGCAATTGCATTGGCACCATCGAACCTAATCGCGTAAAAGACTGCGGGCTCACACGCAACAACTCCCCGCCCCAGCCGCCGCCATTGCTACCCAGGCCGGTTCCGTCGCAAACCAGCGCCAGCGCCTCTTGCGGGTGCTTATGCTCCGCCAACACACAACACGCGTGCGCATGGTGATGCTGTACCGGAATTAATCTGGCGCCAAACCGCCGGGCCAACTCCTGGCCATAGCCCGAACTCACATACATAGGATGCGCATCGCAGGCAACAAACGCAGGCTTTACATCATAAAGTCGCAGCAGATCGTCAATGGCTCGCTCAAAATTCATAAAGGCCTGTTGGTGCCGCAAATCGCCCAAATGAGCGCTTAGTACCGCGCCCGCGTCGGTAATCACGCAGACCGTGTTTTTGAGTTCACCGCCCAGCGCAATTCCCATACAGCCTTTGGGGCCACCCAACTCAATCGGACCAGGCACATAACCCCGCGACCGCCGAACGGGCATAATCCCCCGCCCCGGTCCGGCATCCAAAACGACCGAATCATCCACACATCGCTCAATGGGACGATCATGCCAAAGAAACGCATCGCAAAGAGGTCCCAGCCTTGTAAACGCTTCCTGGTTGTTTATGGCAATCGGCTCATCGCTTATGTTGCCGCTGGTCATCACCAAAGGAATATGGCCCAGCCTATCGAACAGCAAATGCTGTAGCGGCGTGTATGCCAGCATGACTCCCAGCCGATGCGTTCCAGCGGCCACTTGCGGTGCAATGGGTGTTCTGCTGCGGCGTGGCGCCAACACAATCGGTGCTGCCGGCGAGGTCAGTGCGTTAATGCCGCAGTCGCTCAGGTCAATAAGTTTTCCGGCGTCCGCCTTATCACGCACCATCACAGCCATGGCTTTGGCATCACGCTGCTTCAGCCGCCGCAGCCTATAAACCGCCAGAGGCTGATCTGCGCGGGCCGCCAGATGAAAACCACCAATGCCTTTTATGGCAACGATGCGGCCATCCAACAGCCACTCGGCGGCGGTAGCAGCGGGATCGCCCGGCACAATGCGACCGGCATTGTCTACGAACTCAATCTGAGGCCCGCATGAGAGGCACGACACCGGCTGTGCATGAAACCGCCGGTCCTCCGGGTCAATATATTCTTGTGCACATTGCCCGCACAATGAAAACGTCGCCATGGTTGTAGCGGGCCTGTCATATGGAATAGACCTAACAATGCTGAATCGAGGTCCACAGTTGGTACAGCTTATAAGTGCATGGCCAAAGCGTCGATTGGTTCGATCGCTCATCTCCGCACGACAGGCATCACATAAAGCTATATCAGGTGCAATACCGGCACTTGGTCTACGGCCACCTACGCTGGTTTCAATTGCAAAATGACTTTCCGCCATGTTGCTTTCACAATCAGCTTCCGTGACGCTGGCAATTTGCGCCAGCGGCGGGAGCGCTGCGGCAAACGCGTTTCGAAAGCTGCTAAGCGACTCAGGGCATCCCTGTATTTCTATCACGACGCCTTGCGAGTCGTTGCGTACCAAGCCGGTCAGACCATATTGCTTCGCCAGACGAAACACAAAAGGTCGAAAGCCAACGCCCTGCACGCATCCCGTCACAACCCAGCGACGCCGCATCACAATTTCCGTTGCTGTGCAGGACCGATCCATACGGTGGCCTCAAGAGAGTCGGCCGCTTTGGTCCTCGTGAAACTTTTCACGAGGAGCCGCGCCGCTCCGTACTCTCAACAGCCAGCTTACCCATTCGCCCGATCACCCCACATCAGGATTATCCACCGACACCCTATACAATAAATGCTGTGTTGCGCCATCAGCATTTTACCTATAGTCGTGTGCCTTCGACCAAAAGCCTCGACCAAAACTTATTTTTCTCGGATAACGCCTGAAATGAGCCTACTACGCGCTCGGCATTTGCAATCGGTATCTTCCCTATGCCAATCCCATGCTTTGCGACTTTGCGCCAAGCCATGCCACATCCAAAAACGCATCTTCATCTATCACAACTCGGTGAATCTCCAATATTTACGGCCTCATAATTATTTACACTTATTTGTTAATGTTAATATCGCGATAAGTATTACTACCACACAGGCCTGTCTCGCTTGTGCACAACGTCTGCACAGACGCCATTGCAACCCATCACACAATGCTTGTGAGCCATTGCCTCGCACCGCTCCAACTCCCACAATGGCGTTGTCGGCCCCGGGGACACGGGGCGGCCAAGCTGGCGTCGGCCGCGAACTGTAGCGTTCGCCCGAGCGCAGGAACATTCCGCGCATTTGTTGGCGCGGAGAAAGGCAGCAACCATGGCTGCAGACAAATTGGCAACCTTTCTTAAAACCCGCACCAAAAGCTCGTGGATGACGCTGGTCTTAATCATATTTTTAGCAATATACATCTTCTTAAGTCAGCATCACTTTCCAATCAGCGGTCACAGAGCAGCGCCAACAGCGACCGCAACGCACCAGGTCTTTCATCCCTTCGGTTTCTGGTATATGCCTACCTTTACCACGCCCGAACGCATCGCCCTGTTTGTGGTGCTCGGCATTGCGATGGCAGGCCTGCTTTATGCAGCGTTTCTCGTGGGCATCATTCGCCGAGCGGACCATGGCACCGCGAAAATGAAAGAAGTCGCTACAGCCATCCGGCAAGGCTCTGTGGCGTATTTGCGGCGCCAGCGCCGCACGCTGCTGCCGCTGATCGGTATCATCACCATTTTATTGGTCTTGACGGCGAGTAAGAATACGGCTGCCGGATGGAATCTACCCCTCGGCCGGGCCATCGCATTCCTAATGGGCGCGTTTTTCTCCATGGCCGTTGGAACCTTCGGCATGCTGATGGCTACTGAAGGCAACCTGGTGGTCGCGGCCGCCGCTCCACGCGGCTTTGGCAAGGCACTGCAGCTTGGCTACCGCACCGGGACCGTCACCGGCATGCTCAACGATGGTCTCGGTCTCCTCGGAGCGACCCTGATATTCATGTATTTCGGCAACAGAGCGCCCGAAGCACTGCTCGGGTTTGGTTTTGGGGGCACACTCTTAGCGCTGTTTATGCGCGTTGGCGGCGGCATTTATACCAAAGCCGCCGATGTTGGCGCAGACCTCGTGGGTAAAGTCGAAAAAGACATTCCAGAGGACGACCCACGAAATGCCGCAACCATTGCCGACAATGTCGGCGACAACGTTGGCGACTGTGCCGGCATGGCTGCCGATATTTTCGAAAGCTACGAAGTTACCATGGTGGCCGCCATGATTCTGGGCTGGGCCAGCTTTGGACATATCGGCATGATGTTTCCGCTGCTGGTGCGGGCCGTGGGGGTTGCCTCCGATATGATCGCCACCTTTACCGTCCGCGCTGCTGGAAAGGGCGACAGTCAATCCGCCATGAAAGCCATCACCCGCGGCTACCACCTCGGCGCATTGCTCAGCACGCTGGGCCTCGTTGCCGTTGGATTCTGGTACCTCCGATTTGACGCGTCCGCCGCGGCCCAAATTCCCCATCTACAAAGTTTTCTTAATGCGGCTCCATGGTGGGCCAATTTTGGAGTGCACGGGCTTGACATGCGCCCCGCTGAAGCAACCCTTGTCGGCATCACGCTGGCACTGGTGCTCAATGTCTCCACCGAATACTTTACCGGCACGCATGAGCCACCCGTCGAATCGCTCGTAAAATCGTGCAGCACCGGCCATGCCACCAATATTATCACCGGGCTTTCCGTAGGTATGGAAAGCTCCGTCAGCGCCGCCGTGGTGCTCGCCTGCTGCGTCAGCATTACAAGCCTCATATTTTATGGAGCCAACCCGATATTCGTCGCATACGGAATTGCCATGTGTGGCATTGGCATGCTTACGCTTGCTGGCAACACCTTAAGTATGGACGTTTTTGGGCCGGTTGCGGATAATGCCAACGGCATCGGCGAAATGGGCTACGACGCCGCCGCCATGGGCGAGGCCAATCACCGTGCAGCACGCCAGGTGCTCGCCGACCTCGACGCCACCGGCAACACCACCAAAGCCCTCACCAAGGGCGTGGCGATTGGATCGGCCGTTATTGCAGCGGTAAGCCTGTATGCCGCGTTCATTACGCTTGTTGGTACAGGCGGCGTTTCCGATCATGCTCGCATCAGCGAACAAGCCTACCGCGCCATCTCCGGTATGATCTCAGTGGCCAATCCCAAATTGCTCGTGGGCCTGCTCCTTGGAGGAGCGGTCCCATTCCTCTTCAGTTCCATGACCATCCGCGCCGTTGGCCGGGCGGCCTTCCTCATTGTCCGCGAATGCCGCGAACAGTTTCGCGACGAGCGCATTTGGCGGGGCGAAAAAAAACCCGACTATGGCCGCGTCGTCTACATTTGCACCTCCACCGCACAACGCGAATTAATTGGCCCCGGATTTTTGGCCATCTTGTCGCCGCTCTTGGTGGGCTTTCTCTTGGGCATTGTGGCCTTGGCAGGTTTTTTGGCCGGCGCTATTTTATCCGGTCAGCTTCTGGCGGCTTTCATGACCAATGCCGGCGGCGCCTGGGACAACGCCAAAAAAACCATCGAAGATGAACCGCGTAATCCAGCAGCCAATCGCGGTAAAGGTTCTGAGCGACACAAAGCGGCTGTTACCGGCGATACCGTCGGCGATCCCCTCAAAGATACCGCCGGCCCGGCCATTAACCCACTGCTTAAAGTCATGAACATGGTCGCGCTGCTGGCTATTCCACTCATGTTGCCGTTTGATGGCTCTCTCTGGCGCTGGGAGCAGGCCGCCCTGCCTGCCGGGGCGACGTTTTCGCTCTCCTCACACCCATGGATAGCTCCAGTGATTGGCGTTGCAGCCACCTTACTCATCGCCTGGGCGGTTTATCGCTCCAAGCACCAGCCAAAACAACTTACCGAAATCGAACGCCAACAGCACGAAGATTGACCGACTGCGATGCTCCGCAACCATGGGGTTTAACCATGAACCGATCATGTCAAGCCATCTCGACCACCTCCCAGGCAGCCGCCGTTGCTCTAACCCCCCGGCGAGCCGGTCTATTCATGATCATCTTGCTGGCCGGCATCAGCGTGATAATGTGGTCGGTTACGGGTTATGTCTTCAGATCCAACCCGGCGCTGCTTGCGTTAGCGCTGGCCGCTTATGCCTTTGGCCTGCGCCACGCTCTTGATGCCGACCACATCGCGGCCATTGATGGAATTACTCGCCGCCAAATTGCCGACACAAGCCCTAACCCCTTTGTAGGCCTGCAGTTTTCACTGGGACATTCCACCGTGGTACTGGCACTGGCCCTGGCTCTTATTGCCGGCGCTCATCAGGCACAAGCAACCCTGCCACGCATCGTGGCCATGGGCGGGGTACTCGGCGGCATCATTTCCGCCGGTCTGTTGCTCCTGGTAGGCGGTGCCAACCTCTGGAACTTATTTAATCGCTCGCCCGATGCAAGTCAGCATTCTCATGCACCGCCGGGCGGCCCGCTTACCTGGCTTTTCCGACAAACCTACCGCCATATAAACTCTGGGTGGAAGGTTTTCATGATAGGCTTGCTCTTTGGACTTGGTTTTGACACCGCCAGTGAAGTGGCTGTACTCATCATAGCTGCTGGAGCCGCCGCCCACGGTTTGCCCGTATGGTACTGCCTGGTGTTTCCGCTCCTCTTTGGCGCGGGAATGACGCTCGTAGACGCGGCCGACAGTATTCTAATTCTCTCAGCCTGCCGCTGGGCTGTTCAGTCCAATGCTCGCTCTCATTACTACAATGTAGCTATGACTCTTACCACCATTCTCATGGCGTTTGGCATTTCGGCTATTGAAGTTTGGGGGCTTTTGGCGGCCAAAACACCCGGCAGCAACTCAGCCTCGTCATGGGCACAAACGCTTAACAGCCATTTTGTTGCCATTGGCGCAGGTTTCGTGGTTATCACGGCTGCCCTTTGGGCCATTCTGTGGTTCGTCTGGCACTTCCGCGGGCATCATCTGCATACCAACCCGGCATAAACCAACATTCGAACCAAACATCAACCGATGTTACAATCTTGCTTTGTCCGCCTGCGCAATTATGGCGTACCGGGCTGCGGTCGTGTATGGCGGGCATGGCTAGTTTTGGAGGCAAACACAACCTTGGCAAACAATTCCGATTTAAAAGTATTGATTCTACGCACCGCCGGCACCAACTGCGACTTGGAACTCGCCCGCGCCTTTGAGCTTGCCGGTGCCAGCACCACGCGCTTGCACATCAACCAACTGCTGTCCGATGCGTCTGCATTCCATCGCCATCAGATATTGGCCATTCCGGGCGGCTTTTCCTATGGCGACGACATTGCCAGCGGAAAAATTCTTGCCAATCAGCTTATTCATCACCTTAAGCAACCGCTCCAGCAATGGGTCGCCGACGGCAAGCTTATCATCGGAATTTGCAATGGCTTTCAGGTGCTCGTAAAGTCCGGCCTTCTTCCAGGCCCCATGCCGCAACTGGCCGACGACGACTGGCATCCTGCAACGCTTACGCACAATGCCCACAATCGCTTCGAAGATCGCTGGGTGCACCTTCGCGCCGAATCACCTCTTTGCAAGTGGCTTACGCCTGGCCAAAAGTTGCATCTGCCCATTGCTCACGGCGAAGGACGTTTTGTCACGCGCGATGCCGCCGTGCTTAGCGCCCTTAAAGCAAACCATCAAATTGCCCTTAAGTATGTGGATTCTCTAGGCAATGCCGCAACGAATTTTCCCGACAACCCCAATGGCAGCACCGAGGCAATTGCCGGCATTTGCGATATAACGGGCCGTGTCTTCGGGCTTATGCCCCATCCAGAACGCTTTGCCGATCCGCTCCAGGGTCCGGCTTGGACCAGCAACCTTGGCATAACGCAGGCCGACGGCTTGCAGATTTTTATCAACGCCGTTGGCTTTGTGCGTCAAAAGATGGCTGTGGCCGTCTGATGCCTTATCTCGCATTGTTGGAGCCGTCGCCACCCCATTGTTACAATGACGTTCAAGTTGCCAACCGCAACGCGGCCACCATGCACAGGCCACCATCTGACGGAAAGGACGCCTCAGAATGATCTCCGGCACAGACAAGGTCAGCTTTCGCCGCCGCCTCTGGCAACCACGTTGCGGCGAACTGCCACCTGCCGATGCCTTAACGCAACTGGCCAACCGCCTCAAATGCGAACCGTTGGTAGCTCAGTTGCTCGCGGCCCGCGGCCTTGCCGACGCCAACGCCGCCGCCGACTTTCTTGCCCCACAATTCCGAAACCTCCACCCACCGGAACTGCTGCCCAATTTAACGCCCGCTGCCGAACTGATAGCCGCATTTGCTCGCGATAAATCGCCCATTCTCATTTTTGGCGACTATGACGTTGACGGCATCACCGGCACAGCCATGCTGTGGCGCTTGCTCAAAAGCGTCGAAGCAAATGTGGATTACTACCTGCCTCATCGTATTGATGAAGGCTATGGCCTTTCGCTTAAGGCCGTTGACGAGGCTGCCAACAACGGCTGCAAGCTGCTGATAACCATAGATTGCGGCATCGCCGGCGCTGCCGCCGTTGAATTGGCACGATCGCGCGGCATGACCGTTATCGTAACCGACCACCACGAACTACCCGCCACGTTGCCGCCCGCCCATTTCATTATTCATCCGCGACTTGTCGGCAGCAGCTACCCCAACGCGCATTTGTGTGGCTCTGGCGTGGCTTTTAAACTCGCATGGGGGCTGGCCGTCGCCCTGTGCCGCTCCGCCACGCTCACCGAAGCCCTGCGCCGCATGCTTATCGAGTTTTCAGCCTTGGCCGCTCTCGGCACCGTCGCGGACGTCATGCCCCTCGTCGGCGAAAATCGCATTCTGGTGCGCTATGGTTTGGCCCAGTTGCCCTACAGCTCGCTGGTAGGTTTGCAGGCGCTCATCGGCGCGGCCGGTTACAGCAACCGCAAGATTGATGGCACCGCCATTGGCTTTTCGCTGGCGCCTCGCCTCAATGCGGCAGGTCGCATGGGCCATGCCAGAGCCGCCCTCGAGATGCTCCTCACCGATGATGCCCAGCGCGCCACAAAAATCGCCCACGAGCTTGAACGCCACAATACCGAGCGACAGGCCGTAGAACGCAAAATCAGCCAAACCGCCAAAGACATGGTGCATGCCGCAGGTGAGCTGCCCGCCGCCATCGTCCTTTATGAAAAGCAATGGCATGCCGGTGTTGTAGGCATCGTCGCCTCCCGCATGGTAGATGCCTTCCATCGGCCGACATTTATTCTCACCGAAGAAAACGGCGTACTCGTGGGTTCAGGCCGCAGCATCCCAGGCTTTGATTTGCATGTGGCCATAGAACATTGCCGCGAGCTTATCATTTCAGGTGGCGGCCATGCAGCCGCCGGTGGAGTGAAGCTTCTGCCGACCAATCTGCTTCTGTTTCAGCGGAGGCTCGCGGAATTTGCCCGCAACACCATTCCCGACCACGCCCTGATTCCGACCCTGGACTTTGATTGCACCGCCCAACCAGGTCAGCTTACGCACACAGCGGTAGAATCGCTCGATCGTATGGCCCCGTTTGGCCATGGCAATCCGCGCCCAAGATTCGTACTTAAGCGAGCCACCATCGCTCGACCGCCACGCGTTGTTAAAGGTTCGCATTTGCAATTACAGTTTGCCGCCGATGGTTGCCAGCTTCGCGCCATCGCCTGGAGAATGGGCGAACTCGAATCCTCCCTTGCCACCGGCGTGCAGGTGGATGTACTTGTAGAGCCACACTTAGATGTTTACAACGGCATGCCTCGCGTGGATCTGCACGTCGTAGATATTGCCCGCTCAGATCGCAAACCGCTTCACACCGCCCCACCAAAACCGCAACCCGCCGCCGTATGTTGAGCATTCGTATTTACCGAGCATGCTTGAATGCACCGCTTTCCCATAAACGCCTCACCTCACCACAGGGGGCATAACGCAGTCCGCGCCTGCGCGACGACACATCCCCGGACATCACGCATGGGCCGCGCAGACATTAATGATGAGCTATTTGGCAAGGTGCGGCCGGGATACCGATTAAAATCGCAACGCCCCCAAGGAGGGGTATTGCAGCACAGATTCTGGTCCTCGGCTCGGAAATGATTGTTGGTAGCCGCGAAGGGCCAGAGTTGCGCTATCGGCGCGGTGGCCGCGGGCCAAGGATGTGTCGGGTGTCTTTTCTGGCCGCGGGCAACATAAGCTCATCAATCGCAGGCACACCACCGCTGCCTCCACTCGACACCGTTTCGGTTGCTGGATCGGCCAATGCCGCAACGTCTTCGCTGATCGTCTGTGGCACCTCGTGCCGGTGCTCGCTCAGCCAGCGTACCGCATCGAGCAGCTTATCGCCTACCCGCTCGCCTTTTTCAGCGTCGGCCTGTGCATCCAACGCCTCGTTCACAAGGCGCTGGTCATCCAGCAAGCCTAAAAAGTCGGCCATGGAGCACTCGGTAACATCGGCCGCATTGTCCAAATACTCGATAACACCATGCGCCAGATCGCGAAGCCCGTGCGGCATAAACAAACCGGCCGCCATGTCTTCACGCACAGAAGCATAAAGCCGCGGATCAGTAAGCAGACACCCCAACGCCCAACGCTCTGCAGAGCTGCGGGCCGCCGAAATCGCAATATTTGCATAAGGCGACGCAGCCGTGGCTTGCTCCGGCTCATCAGAATCGCCCTCCATCGCGCTACCACCTCGTGTCGGCCGAGACCGAATGCGCTCAAGCTGGGCAACGATGTCTTCGCGTCCCATGCCGCTTAGGCCCGCCAGCCGGGCGATGAGCAGCCCGCGCCGAACAGGGTCTATGCTGCCGGAGTCTAAAGCCGCTGCAACAAGCTCCAGCAGACGGTTGGCCGCCGCCTGCCGCTCGTGCAGCGAGCCGGCCGCGGTCATGCGCCCTCCCAAAATGCTCCATTGATGTTCCAATGCATCGCGCCCTTGAGCGACAACTTCCTTAAATGCCGCCCCACCGTGCGCCATGCAGTAATCACACGGATCTTTGCCATCGGGCACCGCCGCAATGCGCACATCCAGCGGCTCACGAATAAATACATCCAGCGCCCGCTCGGCAGCGCGGCGGCCGGCGTCGTCGCTGTCAAAAATAAGCACCGCCGCTGGAGCCAGGTACCGCAGCGCCCGCGCGTGTTCCACCGTTAACGACGTACCGAGCGTGGCGACAACGTTTTTTGCCCCCGCCTGATGACACGCGATAACATCCATGTACCCCTCTACCACCACAGCCACCTTGCTGTTGATGATATCCTGCCGGGCGGCGTTAAGCCCATACATGGCCTCGCGCTTATAAAACACCGGCGTCTCGGCGGAGTTGAGGTATTTGGGCCCTTCATCCGCGTTGGCTGTTGCCGCGCCATCATCCCGCGGAACAATCCGGCCACCAAACGCCACCACCTTATCAAACCGGTCTATAATCGGAAAAATAATACGCGATCTGAATATATCAAATGGGCTGCCATCGCTCCTCTTTTTAACCAGACCGGCGTTTACAAGCACGTCAAGCGAAAAGCCCGCTCGCACCGCCGCATCTGAAAATGCCGTCCACTTTTCTCCAGCAAAGCCGAGGTGAAACCGCTCGATGCTTTCATCCGTAAGGCCGCGCTCCTCCAGATATTTGCGCGCAGGGTCGGCCTCGCTCGTTTGCAAGTTGCGCTCAAAGTAACTCATCGCCCAGGCGTTCGCTTCCAGCAGCTTTTGCCGGATGGTCGCTTCTTCCTGCCGACGTGGATTGGCATTTAGTTCGGGCAGCTTGATGCCGGCACGCTGGGCCAAATACCGCAGCGATTCACCAGCCGTCATCTTGTGATAATTCTGAACGAATTTAAATACATCGCCCCCGGCCGAGCACACAAAGCATTTGTAAATCTGCTTTTGGGGCGCCACATGCATCGAGGGCCGACGATCATCATGAAACGGGCAAAGCCCCAGCAGCTCTTTGCCCACCGGCTTAAGCGCAATGTGCTCGCCGATGATGTCTTCAATGCGCACCGCGTTGCGCACCATCTGAAATGTCTGCGACGTGCCTATCATGAAGGCTATTTTACCGTCAACACCCACCTTTTGGCATACGACCGGCAATTCAGCCGCATCATCGCCGACGCAAGCCCTGTTTACTTGAGCTTAACGACGGCCACACCAAGCCCACCAACCGAAAATTCATCATGCGGCAACGTGCGGGTAGCCGGCGGCTTCGAGCCGGTAATTTGATCCACCCACATTTCCTGTGCACCCGCAGCGCCGGGTATGCTTACGCGAATAGGGCTCTCGCCCTTGTTTACCAGCAGCACTTGCTTGGCCCCCGCCGACGTAACAAACGCCTGGGCAAACAACTGGTTTGCTTGGTCGCCGCTTTGCGCGCCTTGAGCAGCCGTCGCAACATTGGTATGCACCATTTTATCGCCGGGCCCGCAGTTGCGCACCAGCAATTGCAGCACTCGGAATCGGGCGTTGGGCACACCGGTCGTCCAGTTAACCATCGAAACGCTTGGAAATTGACTCGGGTAGCCAATCAACTGGCTCTCGCCAACAACATTTATGCCCAGCTGCGCCAGCCGCACATATAAATAGGCATACATCGCGCCCGTGAGGTTCCAGTACATATGCGGTATGGGGCGCACCAGTTTGGGGGCGGTATCAAAAGGCAATATCGAGCCAAGCTCATCTACGTTGAGCAGCGTATTCACAGACTCATCTTTGCGATATTGCGCTACCTTGCTCGCCAGGGTTAAAAAGTGCTCTGCCTCTGAAAAAAATATGTCCGGCCATTGGCTCGGCGAAGCCTTCGCCGACGGTGAGGCGTAAAAGTGAAAAGAAATCATATCGAGCGGCGTACCCGGTGCATGGTTGCGCGGGTTCAAAAAATATTTGTACCATGGTAAAAACCGGGGGCTTTGCCCCATAGCCATCGCCATGCCCACAAATTTGGTATCCGGTGAAACTTTATGGATCGCCTTGGTAATCGCATCATACCAACGGGTATATTCCTTAACGTTCATATGGTGCTCAAAGTTTACCTCGTTAAGCACTTCCCACCACGCAAATTTATAGTGATAGCCCGAAGCATGCCAATGGCCATATTCGTCGTGAAAGCCGCCGCGGGTATACCAACTCACCAATCGTGCATAATACCCGGCCAACGTCTTGAGGCTTTCATCCCGAAGCTGCGTGCCCTGCTCATACTTCCATGTCACCTGGTCAGGATTCTTCGGCCACGTCACCGGCTTTTTTGTTTGGAACATCCATTCCGGGATCGTGCTGAAGTTCATGATCACCGGCCGATCATCAGATGCATGCATGAATGCCCGCACCATCGGATCAATAAGCTTAAAGTTCCAAAATGTTTTGCCCTGCGATGGCGGATACAATTCAGCCACGGCCAACTGCGGATACGGCAGCCAGGGCACAAACCGTACATCGTTGGCCTTCAACCGTTGCACCGCCTTAAGCGCGCGGCGAGCAACCGGCGAAGGCGGACGCAGCAGCGGGTTCACCACCACCTGCAGCGTAGGCGTCGCCAACGAAGCGCCCGTTACCTGCGACCACTGCACCGAAACATGCTCAGCACTCGCGCCGTGAGCCTGACTTACGCCCAGACCGCTTGCTACCATCGCCCATGCGGCCAACACACCAACCCTCATCATCAGTTTAGTTTGCATATGAATGCTCCATAAAATGCGGACCAATACATTGCTGGCCAACGTCAGGCTTCATCAATTGGGCGATTGCGCCTTGTCGCAAAAAAACGGGCACCATTTGCGGCACAGCGATGTTGCCAGCCCGGCATAATATAGCCTGATCAGCCCCGGTACAATCTACAACGCTACAACTGGCATACATAAAAGGTCAACACGCCACAGCACACTCTAAACAGCCAGCCGCCGAGACATTGCGCAGTATGTATACGATTTTTATTTGAGCTATCCTGTCGGCTTCAGGCAGCCGCTCACTGGCTCGTCATGCGCGTAAAAAATAAACGCCGCGGGCGTAAGTACCGTAACGTTAAGCTTAAGCGAATACCCCCCCACCGGGGCAAAGAATGACAGCAGTGCCATTGGCCTTATCGGCTGGTACCAGATACTCCGTCAGCGTGGGCCAGCGATGAAAACGGTCGGCTCGCTGGGCCATTGGCACCTTAAGCTTGGGCCATACCGCAATCACCACATGGGCGGGTGGACGCGCGGCCGATGGCTGGGCCGATGCGGTGCCCCCCGCCATCAATACAACAACTATTGTTAAGCACAAAACAATATCTGTAATGGTTTTCATCGTTGCACTCCTCAAAAGTCGCCCTCACCTGTTGGCCATGGTTGTATAAGCGCCACAACCGCATATTTATTGCAATAAACCGTTCAACCACTGCAGCGCTGCTTTGAGCCAGGCAGCCTCTTCGCAAATTCTAGCCGGCAGATATAATAGCGGGCACCTCTGTTGGTGGTCTATTAGAACTTTTGGAGACTTTGTTATGGCCGGCTCGTTAGGAAAAAGCATCCGTCGCACCCTGGGCGTCATCATCCTCCTTGTTTTGGTGGTGATTGTCATTCTCCTGTTTTCAATTGATGGCATCATTCGTAAAGCAGTCGCCATTGAGGGCGCCAAAGCCACACAAACGCAGGTAACACTGGGTGATGCCTCCCTTAGCATACTCAATGGCAAGCTGGGCCTCGGCAACCTTACCATTGCCAGCCCATCCGGCTATGCCGACCCACAACTGCTCTCGCTGGGCTACTGCGGTGTACAGGTAAATACCGGCTCGCTCCTTGGCAGCACCATTGTGGTACCCAGCATCAAAATCAACGATCTTAAAGTCTATATTGACCAAAAAGGTACCAGCAACAATCTCCAGCAGGTGATGAACAACCTGCAAAGCCAGCCGCAGGCAACCGCCGGCACCGGCGCGGCACCTGCCAGCGCTTCGTCGTCATCGGGCAGGTCACTCAAAATCAACGACATCCTTCTTACAAATACCCAGGTCAGCGTAACGCTCGAAGGCCTGCCCGGCATCAAGCCCACCACGCTTTCAATACCAATTCCAAAGATCGAAATTGCTAACCCCACCAACCCCAACGGTCGGCCTATGAAAATTGCCGACGTTATCAGCCAGGTGCTTGGCCAAATTGCCCAGTCGGTTGCCAAAGACCCTCGCCTCCCCGCGGGCCTTCGCTCCGGCCTTTCGGATGCCAGCAAAATGCTTACGCAGGGGGCACAAGGCGCTTTGACCGGTATCAAGGCCGCCGCCACCCAGCAAATCAATAAGGGCGTGGGCAATGCCCTGCACAATTTACTCGGCGGCAACAAATAGTGCTGGGCACTCTTGTCGCTCTCGCGGCCTTGCATAACGGCCTCTCGCCGGACTTGCTCATTTTTGCGCTAACCTACATTGGGCTGGCGCTGGGCAGCATTCCCTACACGCATCTCGATCGCTCCAGCATCGCGCTCTTGGGCGCTGTCGCGGTGCTGGCCTTTCATCGCTTGAGTTTTCAGCAGGCCATGCAATCGGTGGATTTTTCCACCCTCGTCCTGCTCGGCAGCCTGATGGTCATTTCGGCGCAGCTTCGGCTCGCGGGCTTTTACGCCTGGGTGGTCTGCAGGGTCGTCGGCATTGCACGCCGCCCCTGGACGCTCCTGGCGATGATTGTCTTTGCCGCCGCTGTACTTTCGGCATTGTTTGCCAACGATGTTGTGGTATTGATATTCACGCCGGTTCTTATCGGCGCCCTGCGAGGCGCAAAAAAAGACCCGGTACCTTACCTTATGGCCCTGGCCACCGGCTCAAACATCGGCTCAGCCGCAACACTCATCGGTAACCCGCAAAATATGCTCATAGGACAGGCGGGCGAGCTTTCCTTCTGGCATTACACCGCATTTATTGCACCCCTGGTTGCCGGATGCCTTGTGCTTAACGTGCTGGCCGTTGCGCTGATTTATCACCGGCGTATTTTTGTCACCGACCACTCCCAGCAGCCCTCGCTCCCGCCCGAGCCGGCCGTGGTCTGGAGCCTCGTCGGTAAAACACTCGCCATCATGGCCGCTTTGCTCGTCGCCATGGTCGCCGGCCCCTGGCTGCATATTTCGCGTCCGGTAGCGGCGATGGCCGCAGCCGGCCTGGTGCTCATTTCGCGTAAAACGCGTCCGCGAGATTTATTTGCCCTGGTGGACTGGAACTTGATTCTGCTGTTTGTAGGACTTTTTATCGTCATTGCCGATGCCGAGCAGCATCAACTGCTTAAGCCGGCACTCCACGCCCTGGCCCAGGCGGGTGTTAACCTGCAGCACCACGCGCCGTTAGCGGGCGCTACGCTGGTGCTCTCAAACATCGTAAGCAATGTCCCCGCAGTGCTGCTGCTCAAGCCAGCCATCGCCCTGCACGCAACCTCGAGTTGGTACCTCCTGGCCGTGGTAAGCACATTTGCCGGCAATTTAACCCTATTGGGGTCCATCGCAAATTTAATCGTCGCCGAGCAGAGCGAACCGCTCAATGTGCGTCTGGGATATAGCGAATACCTGAAGGTAGGCTTGCCATTGGCAATAATCACCACGCTGTTGGCGGTACTGTATATAAAGCTGTAGCCGCGCCGCACAGCCCCTTCTGAAATCTCAAATCTTAAATCCCCTCATCCCATTCCAATCCGCCCCGCAGCTCCGCGCCGCACAGCCCCCTCTGAAATCTCAAATCTTAAATCCCGTCATCCCATTCCAATCCACTCCGCACCTTCGCACCGCAGAGAATGCTCTGAAATCTTAAATCCCGCCATCCCATTCCAATCCGCTCCGCAGCTCCGCGCCGCACAGCCCCCTCTGAAATCCCAAATCTTAAATCCCGTCATCTCATTCCAATCCGCCCCGCAGCTCCGCGCCGCGGAGAACATTCGGGTTGGGCCGCTCTCGATATAATTATCATGTTTCAATCCGCTCCGCGGCTTTGGGCCGCGGAGAACCCGCCTGGGTAACGTCAATGAATGACGCGCCATACAGTTTCAATCCGCTCCGCGGCTTTGGGCCGCGGAGAACGATATAGTATGGTGAAAGGTTAATCATGTTGGTTGTTTCAATCCGCTCCGCGGCTTTGGGCCGCGGAGAACCGATATAGTATTGTGTAGATGATAGATGTTGCTCAGTTTCAATCCGCTCCGCGGCTTTGGGCCGCGGAGAACCACAGGCGAACATCGCACTGTATGACACCAGTTAGTTTCAATCCGCTCCGCGGCTTTGGGCCGCGGAGAACATTGCAAGGTAAACCCACATTATTTGCCGAATATGTTTCAATCCGCTCCGCGGCTTTGGGCCGCGGAGAACGCGGGACAGCATAAGAATAAACAGCACGAGCATCGAGTTTCAATCCGCTCCGCGGCTTTGGGCCGCGGAGAACGGCGCTCGCCGTGGCACCCGTCGTATTGTCATACCAGTTTCAATCCGCTCCGCGGCTTTGGGCCGCGGAGAACCGGGAATAACATCCCGTTGCTGACGCCTAACAAGTGTTTCAATCCGCTCCGCGGCTTTGGGCCGCGGAGAACCGCAACGCCGCCTGCTGCTTGTCGCGTGCCGCCTGGTTTCAATCCGCTCCGCGGCTTTGGGCCGCGGAGAACACGCATGACGCTGGCATGGCCAAAAGACCGAAAATGTTTCAATCCGCTCCGCGGCTTTGGGCCGCGGAGAACCATACGACCCGGAAAAAACCCGCATCTATACCAAGGTTTCAATCCGCTCCGCGGCTTTGGGCCGCGGAGAACTTTCTTAGTACGGTCACAGTCGGCAAAATAATACGTTTCAATCCGCTCCGCGGCTTTGGGCCGCGGAGAACTCTCGACAACGCGATAGCTCGTATCTGGTTGTGTGTTTCAATCCGCTCCGCGGCTTTGGGCCGCGGAGAACCTAAGGCTTCTAACAGCCATAGGTGAACCGTGGCGTTTCAATCCGCTCCGCGGCTTTGGGCCGCGGAGAACATGTGCAATGCTATGACGCCAGCCGGGTGCCAGATGTTTCAATCCGCTCCGCGGCTTTGGGCCGCGGAGAACGATTATTCTGGCGGACAACCCGCCAACAGCCAACGTTTCAATCCGCTCCGCGGCTTTGGGCCGCGGAGAACGAACTCCCCGCCGAGATGGATGGTTCCCGTAGACTTGTTTCAATCCGCTCCGCGGCTTTGGGCCGCGGAGAACCTGGCCAGCGACGCATAAGTAATGCTCGTTTTCTTGTTTCAATCCGCTCCGCGGCTTTGGGCCGCGGAGAACTCCCTTGCTCTAACTCCTTGCCGTGACTATACGCTCGCGGCAAATGCCGCTAACCTTCACTCCCAACCGCGCCGACAACCCCGTCCTTCATAGGTCGCACAGCGCTAAGTATGCACTTGTCAAACACTTATATCACAACGCGAACCTGCCGCATTGCGGTGATCGCTCACGGTTCGCGGAGCCAAAGGCAACATAAAACATGCCCCAACTTCCGAAAACACTTCCGCCCGCCACCCTACCCATTACGCCGGCTCAACGCAA
This sequence comes from Phycisphaerales bacterium, assembly GCA_013044165.1. Lineage (GTDB taxonomy): Bacteria > Planctomycetota > Phycisphaerae > WQYP01 > WQYP01 > JABEVB01. Next base: position 3,080 of record JABEVB010000187.1, on the reverse strand, counting down.
TCCCACCCACACGCTCAAAACACCAACGGCTCATCAAGGGCACGCGGTTCTTTGGTGCCGAAATGCTCAATGCGATCCATCAAATCTTTATCCAGAAAATAGAACCGCAACGAATCCGTGCGAATCTCTATTTCCGACGTCAGCCGATGGCGCAGCTTCACCCATTCCTTATCCCCCACGGAACACTCAAAAACCGAATACTGCACCCGCTGCCCATAGTCTTCACAGGCCTTGGCAACCCGGCGCAATCGTCTTCGCCCCGCCCTATCCACCGTATTAACATCATAGGCAACCAATACAACCATACGCCACAACCTCCAACACTATTTGAACACCACCGGCACATAATGAGCTATGTCGCCCCGCAAGTGCCGAGCCAGCATACGAGCCTGCAGCGACGCAAATCGCCCCAACGGCGCCTCCTGACTCAGGTACGGGTGCACGCGCTTTTCCTGCTTTCGCTGCTGATACTCGCCTATCAGCCGCTTGCGAGCCGCCTCCTTAAGTTCCACCGCCCCGCCCGGCCGCAATACAAAATCCTCCTCGCCAACCTGCTTACGGTTAATAAGGGTAATGACAAAGCGATCCACCAAAAACGCCCGAAACTCCTCCACCAGATCCAATGCCAGCGAGGGGCGACCCGCTCGCTCTTCATGCAAAAATCCGATGGATGGGTCCAGCCCGGCCATGGCCAGGGCTGCGGCGCAGTCATGAGTGCAAATGCTGTAAAACAGCGACAGCAGAGCATTAACAGCATCAAGCGGCGGCCGTCGCGTGCGCTTGCCAAACCGCAGGCCCCCCGGAGCATTCGGAGTCATACGCGAAAAATGCTCAAAATAAACCCGGGCCGCGTCCCCCTCAAGCCCGCGCAGTTCATCCAGCGTTGCCGCCAGCGCCGTCCGCTCGATCGCAACCCCCAACAAATCGGCCGCGACCCGCAGGGCCTCAGCGCTCTCCCCAGCCGTCTCAGGCAGGTCGCGCGCCGAACGCAGCAAACTGCCCCGGGCATTTTGAATTTTCCCCCCAACCATCGCCCGCGCTGTGGCCAGCTTAAATGCGGCATCATCCGCTCGCCGATATTGCGCCCGCCGAATGCGCACACCCCCCGCCCCCGGCACCTCCACACGCGCCAACATCCGCCCATGCTCCGATAAAAAATTAATCGGAATCAACGCCTCCGCACACGCCTCCATCAACTGCGGGCTTACCATCACCCGGCCAAAGCACGCAATGGATTCTATCAAATGCATCGGCAGCCGATTGGCCGGCTTTTTGTCAATTTCAATAACAATCGCCTGACCATCGCGATGCAGGTAGGCCCCCTGCGTGACGATGTACAGCGTGGCCTGTTGCACTTCATCCATCGAAACATCCTCGTACAAACAGGTTCTTATACGCTTTCTCGATCGGGCCTTGCTCACGTGCCAACTCCGGCATACAAACAGCCCGCACCGAGCAGCCATCGCATCGCGGCGCAAGCCGTGCCTGCGGCACCTCATCCGTCAGCATCTGCAAATGCACCTGTCGCGCGGCTTCAAGCGTCAGCGCCCGCAACTCCGGCGAAAACACCACCTCGCGCCGCCGACGCGTCTTTACATGATAAATCGCCCCTTTGGGCACCCCCACGCCCAGCATGTCCTCCAGGCACAGCGCCTGCGCGCACAACTGCGCCTCGTCGTTGCTCCATTTCCGACGCTTCCCCAGTTTGTAATCCACCGGCAGCGGCACATTCGTGCCATCCGCCTGCGGCCAAAACTCCACAATGTCCGCTTTGCCTACCAGACCCAAACGGGCCGAAAACAACGGCAGCGCTCGCTCGATACGTGCCCCCTCGGCCGTCTGCCTATAGCCCGGGTCATCGGCATGTTCATGCGCAAGCGTCCCCGCGACTGTCCAGGCGTTGTCGCGCCATAACGCATCCAGCCGATGCAGCGCACAGCGCCTCGGGCAATACAGATAATCGTTAATCGCCGCAATAGACACCGGATCGGGCGGGTCCAACGGCGATGTTGGCTCGGTATTTGACATGCGGACAACCCTGTCAAAAGACTTTTTCGCGGCGGGCAGACCCGCACGCTAAACACCGGATGCAACGCCACCATTCCACGGCTGCACAAATTCCCATGATTGCCGCGCCAAACCTGCCTTTGGCGGGTTGGCATTGACGTATGCGATGGCCCCGGCAATCTGAGTGTTACCATTTAAAAATACATTCCAGCCGCTTCTGGCCCATATCGGCTGGTCCGGTCGCAAACCCTCCAACCCCAACTGTTTGGTGGCTCGGCTGCGAAGGTGCCCCACAATCATTTCGATTGCCCGCGCATGCCGCAATATGACCGCATGAACATGGTTGGGCATGATAGCGCAGGCCACAATGCGAAAATCCGCCTCGATCACAGCTCTGCCAAACCCCCGGCCTATGGCCTCAATTTGTTGGGAGGTAAACACCGTAGGCCGATGCGACAACGCCGCCCGGCCCGCCGCACGTGCCGCTTGGCCGGCGGCTGGCAGAACAGTCGCTGCAACCGAACGGCGGGCATTGCACGCGGTCCCGCCCCCGGCTGCAATAAACATATCCCACGAGCGCACACAATCCGACCACGACCCCCGCGGGTCATTGGGCAGCCAAAACCCGTAGGCACAAAACGTACAATGGTATGCAATAACCATCACAAACCATCCATCAAATAGCCACCCGTCTAGCGCCGCCGCCCGCGGCAAGCGCCACCCAGACATCACAACACCAGACTACGAACATCCCCACCCGTTTAGCGCCGCCGCCTGCGGCGGGCTCCACCCGGATGGTGTTGTGTGCCCGCCCCAGCCCGGCAACAACAATCATCCCCCATCCCCCGTTTAGCGCCATCGCCCGCGGCAAGCGCCACCCAGACATCGCAACGCCAGACTACGAACACCGCCACCCGTTTAGCGCCGCCGCCTGCGGCGGGCTCCACCCGGACGGTGTTGTCTGCCCGACCCAACCCCGGCAACAACAATCATCCCCCATCCCCCGTTTAGCGCCATCGCCCGCGGCAAGCGCCACCCAGACATCACAACGCCAGACTACGGACATCCCCACC
>JABEVB010000186.1 GCA_013044165.1 Phycisphaerales bacterium | reverse complement strand
TGTTGCTTGTCGCCGGTATGCTTGTGTTATACTCGGATGAGTAGCCGATGAACCATTGGCATGGCGGGGTGTTAATTTGCTGGTGCGTGAGGTTGATATGCGTGCGAAATTCACAGTCGGCAAGGGTAGCCAGGGTGGTTTTACCATCATCGAAATGCTGGTGGTTATTCTCATTATTGTGGTGCTCATTGCCATTGTATTGGCGGTGGGCGAGCAGGTGCGCGTAAAAGCCAGGCTGGCGGTAACACATACCGAGCTGCGCAACCTGCAGGCGGCGCTGCTGAAGTTGCATCATCAGACAAATACATACCCGGTGGATATGGCGCACTTCTTGGTGGCGTATCAGCAGATGCACGCTTATGGGATTACCGGTGGGGCGACTTGGCAGCAGCATCCCAACATTATCACGCAGTTGCCGGCAACGGCGACGGTGATGGGGAACATTCCGGCACCCGGGGGTACCGCCACCATGATCGGTGTGGTTGAAGTGCTCGATGGCTTTGGCAACCCCATTCAATACATGCCGCCTACACAGCCGAGTGTCTCGAACGCTTTTTATCCGGTAGCAGGTCAATCTTATACGGTGGACTCCACGATCATAATGCCGTTAACAACAACACCCGCCCCACCAATTCCGCCAGTGTTCGTGCCCAGTGGGATAACCTCGGGAGGCTCTCCCCCGTCAGCAACCAGTGCCGAGCCCGCGGCCGCACCCCACGCTCCATATTTTTACAGCTTTGGGGTAGATGGCCCGGCGGGCGCTATCGCCAACATCAACAACAGCCCGACCGCCCAGTACATCTATTCGTACGAGCCATAGTCGCTCGGTTTCTCTTGCATGGCGTCAGCTTGTTCGGGGCAGGGCTGGCTTGCACAAGCCTATCGCCTGCTGCTAACCTTTAGCTCTAACTGAGGGCGTTTATCTGGTTCGCCGAACCCGCCGCCGGTCAGATGCCTGATCATTGCATTGGCAACAGCACACGCTCATTTTTCGACGAGGTACATCATGCGTAACATCCGCCGTTTGTTTGCACGCGTTGCATCCGTAACATTGCCGCTGGCCGGCCTGTTGGCCCTTGGGCCAAACGCTGCCGCCGCCGCACCCAAACAGGTTGCCGAACTTACCCTCAGCGGTGCGCTGGCGAATTACCCCAGCGGCTTCTCGCTGACGCTCTCGTCGCTGCTATCCGGTGGAGAGCAGCGGCAATCGTCTTTGACGAGGCTGATGCATCGGCTTACCACGGCGGAACGCGACCCTCAACTTGCGGGGGTATTCTTAAATTTGCGATCGTTTTCGTTGAACTTGTCGCAGGAGCAGGAACTCGGCAATCTGCTTGATACGCTTAAGACGCATGGCAAGCAAGTGGCGGTGTACGCAAGCGACTTTGATACCAACACCTACCTGCTGGCCTGCCACGCCAATACGGTACTGATGCCGCCGCATGGCAACGTATTTTTGCCGGGAGTGCAGTTGCAGCTCATGTTTTTTAAAGGGCTGTTGGATAAGTTGCACGTTCAGGCCGACATGGTGCAAATCGGTAAATTCAAAGGAGCCGAAGAGCCATTTACGCGCCAGCAGGCCAGCAAGGCCTTTGCGTCGCAGGTGCAGGGACTTATTCATGGTTGGTATGGGCAAATAGTCAGCACCATCGCGCATCATCGGCCTGCACTGACGGCGGCCAAAGTTCAAGCCGCCATTGATCAGGGGTGGTTTGATGGTGTTGCCGCCAAAAAAATGGGCCTGGTGGATGCGCTGGTAAACCCGCAGCAGGCCGGCCGGTATGTGCAGAGGCATTTTGCCGGCGGGTGTACGCTGCTGGCCGATTACGCCGGGCCAAAAAAAACCAAGGTTGATTTAAGCAGCCCTTTTGCGCTGTTTCAGCTATTGGGTTCGCCGCCGCGGCATCATGTGAAGCACACGCCGGCGGTGGCGGTTATCTTTGCCGATGGCGTTATTTCCGATGATTCAGCCGACTCCATGGCCGATGACCAAGGTGTAACGCCCGCCCGCATCGAACGCAACGTAAAGGCCGCTTTGGCCAATCCGCGCATTAAGGCCATTGTGCTGCGGATAGATTCGCCCGGTGGCTCAGCCGAAGCCAGCGAAGATATATGGCAGATTCTGCATGCAGCCGGCAAAGAAAAGCCGCTGCTGGTTTCGATGGGCAGTGAGGCGGCCAGCGGTGGCTACTATATTGCCACCGCGGGTGAAAGCATAACCGCCGATCCCGCGACCATCACCGGCTCGATTGGGGTGGTGGGGGGTAAAGTGGTGATGCAGGGCCTGTTTAACATGGTGGGCCTTGGAGTGCAGACGTTTGCCAAGGGCGAGCACGCAAACCTGTTTAACAGCACGCAGGCCTTCACCCCGGCCGAACGGCAATATGTGGCGCAGCTTATGCGTCAAACGTACCATTTGTTTACGCGGCGCGTGATCGAGGGTCGTGGCAAAAAAATTGCCAACATTCGCGATGTTGCCCGCGGACGGCTTTTTACCGGCACGGCGGCCATCAAGGCCGGCCTGGTGGACAGCACCGGTTCGCTCGAGGATGTTATTGCCATGGCCGCCCGGCAAGAGCATTTGCCGGCACATTATGATGTGGTTATTTATCCCAAAGCCAAGAGCCTGGCAGAGCTGCTTCGCGAGCGGTTTAATGTCGAATCGAGTCTGCCGGCGGGGCTGCAGGCGGTGTTTGCCGGGCTGCCTCGGCAGTACCGCAACGCCGCCGACGAAATGCTGCAGATGGTGCACCTGATGCGCCAAGATCGCGTGCTGCTGGCGCTGCCGGTTGGATTGATTCAAAGCAAATAGCACGGCAAATTGTTTTGATGCCCTCAAAACCTGGATGCGGCAGACATTGCAGTCTGCGCCGCTCGGCGGTAAATGCCGAAGATGCCCACGCCAAAAAAGTACCCACCCGGCATGCCGGATGGGTAAAAGTTCTGTCGTGATGGAGTTAATGGTTGCTGGCCCTGAGGGCCGCTTAGGCTCCCGTCGGCTGGGCGGCTTGAGCCTTTGCCTTCGCCTTGGCTTCAGCCGTGGCCGGTGTATCCGATGGAATAATCGGAGCGCCTTCCTTCAGGCGGGTGGCCTTACCCGACAGCTCACGCAGGTAGTACAACTTGGCGCGGCGCACTTTGCTCTGGCGCTTTACCTCAAGCTTTTCAATTTTAGGCGAGTGCACCGGAAAAATACGCTCCACGCCCTCGTTATTTACAATGCGCCGCACCGTAAAGGTTGAATTGATGCCTTCGCCCTTGCGGCTGATGACGGTGCCCGAAAATACCTGAATACGCTCCTTGTCGCCCTCGACGATGCGGCAATGCACGTCCACAAGGTCGCCAACCGAAAACTGCGGTGGGGTCGCCTTAAGGTGCTTCGATTCTACATGACTCAAAAGTGCGTTCTTCATAAATGCTCCAAATGGTAACTTCGTTTGCTGTGTCTTTTACTTCCTGCCGCCGCAGCGGCGGTTGTACATCCTCTTTTACCGTAGCACGCGGCACGCCCCGCAGGGAACCCCGCATGCTGCACTGTTTAAGCCTGCGGCTTAAGTAAATCAGGCCGTCGGGCCGCCGTTTTTCGCCGCGACTCCGCGGCTCGCCACTGTTCTATCGCCGCATGGTCGCCGGAGAGCAAAATCTCCGGTACCGCCAGGCCGGCGAACTCCCGCGGTCGCGTATACTGCGGGTATTCCAAGCCGCCGGCGATGGTGCCATCGTTTGCCGCAAACGATTCACCCGCTGCGCTGTGCTCGTGGCCGAGTGCCCCCGGCAACAGCCGAACCACCGCATCGGTTACGGCCATAGCGGGTATTTCACCGCCGGATAGCACATAGTCGCCTATGCTGACCTGCAGGGGCGCCAGCAGCGTTATAAGCCGCTCGTCAAACCCCTCGTAGTGTCCTGCCATCAGCAGCAATCTGGGTTTGGCGGCCAATTCGGCGGCCAGAGCCTGATTAAACTTCCGGCCTTGCGGGCAAAGCATCACCCGCGTTGCGGTCACGGGACTTTGCTGTTCGATGGCGCTAACCGCATCAAAGAGCGGCTGGCACATCAGCACCATTCCCGGTCCGCCACCAAAAGGGCGGTCATCTACCTTGCGATGCGGGTCGCGGCTGTAATCCCGCAGTTGATGGAGGTGGTATTCCACCACACCGGCTTGTGCCGCCCGCTTGAGAATGCTGCCGCCGAGTACGCCGGCAAACATCTCCGGAAACAGCGTCAAAATATCAATTCGCATATTTGCCGCTGCCAATTTATTTGTTTCCCTGATCTCCTTGCGCGTCGCGTTTGCTCATGGCGTCGGTGCGGCGAATTAAGCCTGATTGGCCGCGGTTTCTGCATTTGCCGAGGCCTTTGCGGCGACCAAGGTAGCCGAATCGGTGGCGCGCTTGAGCAGGTTGGCCACGGTGGCGCTTGGGGTGGCGCCAGCCTTCATCCAATGTTCCAGACGCTGCTTGTTAACCACCACGGCCCGCGAGGCATCGGTGGAAATCGGGTCATAAAAGCCCAACTCTTCGAGCACCTTACCATCGCGCGGCGAACGCGAATCTACCGCGTTAATGCGCCAAAAAGCCCTGTTCTTGCGACCAAACCGTTTAAGGCGAATTTTAACTGCCACGCAATTCCTCGCTCGTGACCGGGTTTGCCCAATGGCGCTGCCGGAAAGCCCTGTTCACAGGCCGCTGCCAGGGCGTAAGTTGTCACACGACAACCCCGCATTCCTCGCCTGGGCGGCAAACCCAATATAATATTTGAATTTTACGCCGCTTGCAAGCGCCGCGGGGGGCTAATCATCTACCGAAAGCCGCCAGGCGGCGGTGGCCATGCTGAATATGGTGGCGCTGGACAGCAGCATCCACCGCCCAAAGGTCATTTTCCAGCCGGCAAAGTGGCTCATCAGCGATGCCCACAGCGATTGCAAGCCCCACATGGGTATCCAGCAGGCCAGCACCAATACGATGGTAAGCAGCAGGCCGGTAAGGCCGATTTCACCAACGGCGTTGTCGCTCATTTGCCAGCCAATCACCACGCCCGCCAGCGATCCAACGAGCAGATTAACCAGCATGGCGGGGCCGGTTGCCGCCCATTGCATCGCAAAATAAATGATCGTCCAACTGATGGCCACAAAGGCCATGCGACGAAGCAGCAGCAATCCCAGCCGTTTTAACTCAGGCGTAACCCCCGGCAACTGCACAGGCATGGCACGCACTCCATAAGCCCCTTACAGCTTACGCAAAGCCCCCGGCTGAAGCAAAAATGCCAACTCGCCTGTACCGGTATGAGGGTCGAATTCAATGGCGGCGATTGCACCCTTCTTCATGCGGCAGCGGCCGGGGGAGTCAAAGCATATCTGGCCAATCCAGCGCGACAAGATTGGCTCATGCCCCACCGCCGCAACCGAAAACGCCGCTTCCGCAAGGCCACGCAATTCAGAAACGAAAGCGTCGAGGCGCCCCGGCGGAGCCAAACTTGCGCTGATGATAACGCTTTGTTCTGCCGGGAGATGTTCACCAAGTTCGCGCAGCATGATATCGGCCGTCTGCTGTGCGCGTGTGAGTGGGGACGCCAGAACGCAGTTGAGGCGCACATCCAGCCGCGACAGCCCGCGCATGGCCCGCTTAAAGTCGTGGCGGCCTTGGGCCGTGAGCGGCCGGGTGGCATCAGTCCCATCGCTGCCGACATCGGCGGCGGCTGCATGACGGCAGAGATAAAGCATCATGAATATGGTCTCCAGCATTGGCCGACAACATGGCCTGCTGCGCTACACCTTCTGGTGAATAAAAATGGTTTCGCCCGAGCTTCTTCGCAGTGGCCCGGCAATGGCGCTGTACACGGCGTCGGCCACGTCTTGCGGCGAAAGTATTTCTTCGGTAGCCACCTGATCCGCTGAAAATATCGCTCGGAACATGCCGGTTTCAACCGCGGCCGGCGCAATGGCAATAACGCGTATTCCCAGCGGCTCGCCTTCGCGGGCGGTGACTTTGGTAAGCATGTTGAGCGCAACTTTGGCCGCCCCGTAAGCACCCAGCCCCGGAAATGGATCACGCGACGACTCGCTTGAAATATTAATAATCGCGCCGCCGGCGTCTTCAGGCGCAGCGTCATCGCCCAAGGCTTGGCCTTGTGGGTCGGCGGCGGCATCGTGCTGGCGCGAACGCTCCTGCAAAAACTGCCGCTGAAATACCGGCCATGCCGCCCGCAGCGTATAAAACGGAGCCGATAGGTTTACGTCCATGATTTCGCGCCATTGAGCGGGGGTAATGTCCGCGGTGGGAATCATGGGGCACAGGCCGGCGGAGTTTACCACCACATTCAGTTGGCCAAACTGATGAAGCACTTTGTCAATAAGCGCGTCCACATGGTCTGCGCGGCTTACATCAGTCGGAAAGCTCACCGCCTCGCCACCCATGCGCCGCACCTGTTCTGCCGTGGCATCCAGTGAGCCGGCGGTGCGACCCACCAGGGCGAGGGCATACTGATGCTCAGCAAGCGTTAACGCAATGGCTCGGCCAATGCCGCTGCCAGCGCCGGTGACAAGGGCAACTCGCATAAAGAACTCCGGACACAATGGTACAGGGCCATATTCGCATGGCCGGCGGCGATTGTAAACGCCCGCGATTTATCGCCTGCAACAATTATGCGCCCGCCGCGACGGCTGGGCTTGGTGCCTCAGTTAGCCATGGCCGGTGCTGGTTCGGTGCGAATACGAATCGTCGTCGCAGGCAGCCCTGCACTGTGGGCCGTTACACTTATAACCCCGGCTTGATGGCCGGTGCGCACCAGCACCATGCACCGCCCGAAAAATGCCCGGCTGTAAGATACATCGTTGGCAATGTGACTGGCGGGGTTTCCGTTGCTGGTGCCGGCAATAGTACCCGGCCCGCTTATGCTGAACGTTATCTTGCGCATGGAATGGTTTACGACGTTGCCTTTGCTATCCAATATGCGAACGGCCACGGGGGCGATGCTTTGCCCGTCGGCTGTGAGCGTTGGCCATTGATTGGTAAGCTTGATGGCCGCAGCCGGGCCTGGGGTGATATCAGAATAACTTGCGACAAGGCGCCCATCGTTGTAGCCTCGCACCAGCAATTTGCCCGGCTGGTAGGGTACCTTCCAATCAACATAACCAAACGGCTTGAATGTTTTGCGGCCCATGTTTTTGCCGTTGGCAATCAGTTCCACCTCTTGGCAGTTGGAGAAACATCGAACCGTAATGGGCGAGCCAATTTTGGTGCCGGGCAGATCCCACTGGGGCTGAACGTAGACCATCGGTTTGGTGGTCCAGGCGGCTTTGTAGTAATAGGCATCCGGCTTTGGAAAGCCGCAGATGTCCAGCAGGCCAAAGTGCGAATTGATGTCGGGCCACTGGTAGGGGGTTGGTTCGCCGCGATAGTCAAAGCCCGTCCAAATAAAGCCTCCGGCAATATAGGGTCTGCGGCCAATGGGGCCCCACGCATCCCACGGTACTTGCGACCAACCGCTGTGAACCGTGTACTGTGTAACCAAGCCCTTGGCTTTATTGCTTTGCATGATCCCGCGGTCACTTTCAGAACTGCCGGTTTCACTTGAAAAAATGGGCATGTGCGGCAGCGCTTTGTGCATGGGCGTGTACTGCTGTGGGGCATAGTTGATGCCGAGTAAATCTTCTACCGTTGTAAAGCCGTGCGGGTACCCGCCGCTCATCGCGCAGGTAATGGGGCGTGTGCTGTCAAGTTTGCGCACAGCTTTCATTGCCTGCTTAAATACTTTGGCGCCGAAGGGTGTTCCTTGAATTTTGATCTCCTCGTTGCACAGCGACCACATAATGATGCACGGGTAGTTGCGGTCGCGCAATATCATCGTCTGCAGGTTGTGAAAATCGCCGTAGGGCACACCAGGGTAAGATTTTGCTCTGCCGTATTTGCCGCCGAGCCGCACATCGCCCAGAGCGCGATTTTCATCCATCACGAGCATGCCCAGATGATCGCAGGCGCTATAGAGCGCCGTGCCCATGGGGTTGTGCGAACAGCGATACGCGTTGGAGCCGATACCCTTAAGACGGGCCACACGCCACCACCACAAATTATCAGGCGTTCCGACGCCGACGGCGGGAAAGTCCTGATGGTTGCAGGTGCCGTCAAGCTTTACGGACTTGCCGTTAAGAAAAAAGCCTCGGTCGGCATCATAACGGATGGTACGGATTCCAAAATGCACCGATTTGGCATCGGCAACATGGCCGTCAGCGGCGATAATTTGTGTTTTAAGTGTGTATAAATTGCAATGATGCAGCGACCACAAACGGGCCTCTGGCAGCGCCACATGCTGTACAAAGGTGATCGTCGCGCCTGCGGGCAGCGTCTCGGTTTGTGCGGCCGTAAGGGCGTGGCCTGCCGTGTCATCGGGAGACAAAACGCTGGATTTGAGCGTGAATGTTTGAGCGTGGTTCAGGTGATTGGCTACAGTGGTTTGCAGCGTCAGCGTTGCGCTGGCGGTGTCGCCCATGGTCCCACGCTGGTGGATCGGCCCGGTGACGTCGGAAATGGCGTAAGTGCCCCAGCGGGTGATGTGCAATGCCTGCAACGTAACCAGCGATACATGCCGATAGATGCCGCCGCCTTCGTACCACCAGCCCTCACGAATGCGCGGGTCAACATAAACCGCCAGCGTGTTGCGATGGCCGTAGCGAATATCGCCGCTGATGTCAAACCAAAACGGCGCATAACCGTCGGCATGTTCGCCAACATATTTACCATTGACATACACGACAGCGCCGCTCATCACACCGCCAAAGCGCAACTGCACAATGTGCCCCCTGGCTGTGGCGGGGATGGTAAACGTTCGGCGATACCAGACGGGATAGACGGGTAAATAGCCATGCGAGCCATTGGCGTGCGGATCAAACTTGCCCTGCGCCACAAAATCGTCGGGCACCAGAACGGGCTTAAAGCCGTTGGCGGCATCTGTCATGCAGGCGGGATTTGCCGCAAAGTTCTGCGGCGTATAGGCGCCGAGCGTTACCGCGCCCATGGTAGCGCCTTTTTGGCCGGGGTTGTGTACCAAAAGGGTCAGTGTATTGGCGCCTTGGCGCATGGCGTTTTGCAGGGGCACCTCAAACCATAAATATCCGCCGCGGTGATCGGTGAGCAGCTTGCCATTGAGAAACACCAATGCACGCGTTCGCACCCCGGCGAACTGCAACATAAAATGTGAGGCGATCAAGGCGCTGCGGTGAGGCAGCTTCGCCTGAAACCACGCGTAGCCTACCTTTCCATTAAATATATCGGTGCCGATTGTGTAGTGATGCCACGTGCCGCTGTTGAGATTGGCTGGCAGCGTCGTCGGCGGTTCATGTGTGCCAAGATTGGAAGCTTTCCATTGCCAGTCGGCAATGGCCATGGTGTGAGTCAGAGGTGTCGGCGCAGCAGGTTTAATTTGCCAGAGACCATCAAGCGATTGCACCTGTCGAGGCGGTAAACTCCGGCCGAGAGCTGGCATCGCGGGCACCAATACCGCCAACAATGCAGTCAAGAGCGCCACCGTAATCAGGCGGCCAGGCAACTTTGGCAAATGCATGAAATATCTCCAGTGTTTTCTTTGAACCAGCTCCAACGGGAGAAAATGGTATTCATGGGCGCGGCATTTGTCTACACACAGCGTGTGCGGCTTGCCGTGATGGGCCTGTGGCAGCTTATGCATGCTTTTCACATTGGCCGCGCGGCTGCGCCGCGGGTGTGCCGATCATGGTTGTTGGGTTATTGACATCATGACGTATCTCGCAGCAAAAGCCAAGGTGGCCAAGTTAGGGGGCAAGGTGGCCAAGTTGTCGGATGGTTGGCCACCTTGAAAAACGATGATTTTATTGGGGTTTTGGGCAAGGTGGCCAAGATGGCCAAGATACAGGGGGGGGGCGGCGCAGCCGCCGAGAGGGGAGTTTTGAGTAAGTAGAAAGTAGAGCGCGCAGTTTGGGCGCGGAGCTTTTTTGAGATGGTTCGTATTTACTTGTCA
>JABEVB010000185.1 GCA_013044165.1 Phycisphaerales bacterium | reverse complement strand
TCGCCATATTTTCGAATATGCCTCGGAGCTGCGGCCTTGCATCCGGCCACCTTGGGCCGCAATCCGACCGCACCAGCCTTTTCAAACAGGCTCTAAGAGGTCACCAGAGCTAATTTTCCCAAAACGCACACGTCATAGAAGCACGCTGGCGCTCGTCGTGGTTAAGTATTTAATCACAATAAATTATAACCATCAAAGCCCGATTGTCAAGAGGAAAATTCTGGATTTTTTAAAGTCGCTGCCCTTGCCATGCCGAGGAGGCAAAAACCACTAAATTATTCTTGTTAATGAATTTTAGCCAAAAAAAGGTTACGTCGCGGCGCATTTTTTCAGCGAGCCGAGGCGCTTTGTATGGCACGGCTGTAACATTATTTTACGAGCAGGTGCACCCGCCTGGCACTCCAAACTCCCAGCGCGGCTCAGCCGCAACCAAAACGTCACGCGGAGGCGCCAAGACGCGGAGATAATGGAAAGGAACGGATTTTTGAGGAATTGTGCTAGAAAACGCTACACAAAAAATCTGTGCAAGCTGCGAAGAAATTGACGGTTCGTGGCATAGACCCCATCGGCCATCTTGCGGTCCGCAGGGGGCCTGTGACAGTTTCTGCGGTTGCCGTGCGGGCATCTTGCCTGCTAAAACTGGCAGCAGGCTGGAAGCCTGCACCACAACTGGCCTGGTTCGTTCATATTTTCCCATCCTTAGGCCTTTGGCAGAAACTGTCACAGGCCCGTGAGCAGGTTGCGCTGCCCAAGAGTCTGGCATACATGGGGTACGGCGCGGTATAGTATTTAACCATGAGATTGCGTGCTAAGAGCCTGTTTGAAAACTCCGACCGCACCAGCCTTTTCAAACAGGCTCTAAGGCTCTTGACCGAGCGTAACGATGACCCGGAGGTTTGCTTCTTGAATACTCGCCATCATAACTACAGGTAGACTGCGGCCATCATTCTTACGCTGCTGTGCCCCATCGCAACAGGCCAAGCGGCCGAACCCGTTGGGCCACAGGTTTCCAGTAAATTGGTGGTGCAGGCCATTCGTAAGGGTGTGCACTATCTGCTTTCCAGAAATAAGCCCGGCACACACTGGGAACAGGGGGTGGTTAATGGGGGCCTCAATGGCAAGCTGATCCCACAATATCTGGGTGAATCGGCCCTGGCGACCGAAGCGCTGCTGGATGTTCAGCAGAGCCTGCATCTGAAGGAATTGAATATCTTTAAAGACCCCATGAAAAGCGCCATCCGCTTTTTGGTGGACCATCGCGACAGCACCACGTACGTGGCGAGCTTTCAGGCGGCGGTGATGGGCCTGCTGCCCAAAAAAACGCAGTATCGCAAGGTGCTCGAGTGGGATGCCGATTACTTATTGCGCAGCCTCAACCGGGATGGCAGCTATGGCTACATCATATACCCAGCGCCCGTGCAGGCCGGGCGCAACGATCCGTTTGGGGGCGATAATTCCAACACGCAGTACGGCATTTTGGGCATGTGGACCGCTGCGGATTATGGCCTGAGTATACCGGAAAAATACTGGATGATCGCCGCCAACTACTGGCGCAGAACGCAGCAGCCCGATGGCACCTGGTGGTATATGCCCAATCGTCTCGAACCGATGCAGATGACCCCGGCAGGCGTTGCGAGCCTGCTGATATGCGACGAGTACCTGGCCCGGCGAAATACCGACCGCCGCTTTCGTGACCCAAGCTTGGAGCGTGGCTTGAAATGGATTGATGGGCACTTTCAGCCGCAGTTGTCGGAGCTTTACACCATGTACGGTTATGAGCGTGTGGGTCTGGCTTCGGGCCTGCAGCGGTTTGGCGGGCATAACTGGTACGAGGATTTTGCCCGCACGCTGCTTCAACACCAGCAGGTCAACGGCAGTTGGGTCACGACTTTCTGGCCCAACCAGCACTATTGCCTGGGTACCGCGTATGCTCTGCTGATATTGGATCGCGGGCTTAACCCGGTGCTTTGCAACAAGCTGCAGTACAACAAGCCCTATTTTGGCGACTGGAACGCCCGCCAGCGGGATGTTGCCAACATGGTTGAATGGATCAGCAAGCAGACCGAAGCGCCGTTTAACTGGCAGGTGGCCAGTATCAACGCCCCCCTGAGCGACTGGCGCAACAGCCCTATTCTGTATATCAGCGGAGAGAAAGATCCAAAATTCACCCCAGAGCAAATCGCCAAGCTGCGGCGCTATGTGGATGCCGGGGGCCTGGTCTTGTGCTCGTGCAACAACAGTTCCATCGCATTTCAGCGGGCCATGATTAAATATGGCCGTGAGGTTGTCAACAGGCAGTATGAGTTTCAAAGGCTTACGAATAAAAGCGATCTCTTTAATATGCAGCCCTGGTACCACATGCATATGAATGTGCTGGCGCTTTCCAATGGTGCGCGCTATCTCTGGCTGGTATGCCCGGGCGACCTGGGGGCGATCTGGGAGCGGCAGGCATTGAGCCAGAGGAGTTTCTGGGAGTTTCCACTTAATCTCTATCTTTATGCCACCGGCAAAGGCTCGCTCGCCGACCGGCTGCATTCGACGGCCGTGCCCGTGGCCGCCAAGCCACCTCTGCGCACGATCAAGATCGGGCTGGTGCAATATCCGGGTAACTGGAACCCGGAACCAGGGGCTTGGCCGCGGCTGACCAAGCTGCTGGCCGCGGATGCCAGGACAGACGCGGTACTCTCGACCGTGGATATCGCTGCAGCCGGCGCGGCCGATGTGCCCATTCTGCACCTGACCGGCACCAACGGTTTGCACCTGTCGGATAAAGATGTCGCGGCACTGCGGCAGTACATTCAAAAAGGGGGGGTGTTGTTTGCGGATGGAACCGGTGGAAATCCCGAGTTCACCAATGGGTTTACACAATTGATGATGAAGGTGTTTCCGCATGAGCCATTGCAAAAGATTCCGGACGATGCGCCGTTTATCACCGGCAAAGTTCCGGGCGGGGTGGATGCAAGCAAGGTGACGTACCGCAGGTTTTATGTGAGCACCAAAGGCATCAAGAGCAAGCCGGGGCTTTTGGGCATTAAGATTGGCCAGCGTTGGGGTGTGATATTTTCGCAAACCGACATCACCAGCGGCCTGCTGGGAACCCATACGTGGGGCATCCTGGGTTATTCGCCCAAGTCGTCGGTGGCGCTGGCTCGCAATATTGTGGAATATGCCGGCCGGAGCAAAAAGTAGCTCTTGGGATGCAGGGATCACTATCGTACCGCAGGCATGTTGCCTGATTTGCGGGGGAGCAGCGGTGACCGACGGAATATCTGCCACAGAGGTCTCCGAGATCGCCGAGACGACCGGGCAATTTACAGATTACTCAGATTATTATATTGAGATACTTAGATTTATTATTCTTCGGGTCTTGGCGCCTTCGCGGTTAAAAATCGCGGTTCAATCGTCGGTGCGTCGTGGTGGTGGCAGGTCCGCCGCCTGCGAGGCTATTTTGAATGATTCATCGCCGCGTGTCTGGCGTGAATGAGTACAGGTATGGTATAGTATTTAACCATGAGGTTGCGTGCCAAGGTTCATGACCGTGCGCAACCGTTACCCGGAGGCTTGCTTCTTGAAGACTCGCCATCATCACTGGTGGACTGCGGCCACTATTCTTATGTTGCTGTGGCCCATCGCAATGGCTCGCGCCGCAGACTCCGCCGCTGGGCAAGTTTCGAGCAAGCAGGTTATTGCGGCCATTGATAAAGCGGTGGACTATCTGCTCAAGCAAGATCTGCCGCAGAAGCATTGGGAACGCGGTGTATTGGGGCCTTGGCAGGAAAAGATGCCGCAGTTTCTTGGCGAATCGGCATTGGTTACCGAGGCTCTGCTCGATGTGCAGCAGAGCCTGCACCTGCAAAAGCTTGACATCTTCAGCGGCAAGATGAAAAGCGCCATTGAGTTTCTGTTGAACAATCATAATAATACCACCTACTCCACAAGCTTTCAGGCCAATGCGATCGCTCTGCTGCCCAAAAAGCCGCAATATCGCGCAACGATGGCGTGGGATTATGACTATCTGCTGCACAGCCTGCATTACAATGGGGCCTATTCGTATGGCTGGGGTACGCCGTTTACCACCAAGACGATGCCGCTTAAATCTAACTTTTGGGACAATTCCAATTCGCAATATGGCATTCTGGGCATGTGGGCCGTGGCCGACTATGGCATCGGCGTGCCGCAGCTTTACTGGCAGCTTACCGCCGACCACTGGCGCAAGACGCAGCACGCCAATGGTTCCTGGTGGTATGACCTTGCGAACAATGGGGATGGCAACACGCCGGATGTTCAGGAAGGCATCTTCACACCCGCGGGTGTGGCCAGCCTGCTGATTGCCGACGAATTTCTCGCCCGCCGTCACACCAATAAACCATTGGTGGATCCCAACGTTGAGCGGGCGCTGGCCTGGATGAATGCCCATTTCGATCCCAAAATGAAGAATCAATATGAGATGTATGGCTATGAACGCGTCGGTCTGGCTTCGGGCCTGCAGCGGTTTGGCGGGCACAACTGGTATAAAGCGTTTGCCGCCACCCTGGTTCACCTGCAGCATCCAGATGGGTCCTGGTCGCCGCACTTTCTGTCGGCGGGAGGCGACCCTGTCGGCACGGCATACGCACTGCTGATATTGGTACGCGGGCTTAACCCGGTGTTTATCAACAAGCTCCAATATAACAAAGCGTACTTCGGCCGCTGGAACGCGCGCCAGCGGGATGTGGCCAACATGGTCGAATGGGTCAGCAAGCAAACTGAAACCCCGCTCAACTGGCAGGTGGCGAATATCAATGCCCCCCTGAGCGATTGGCTCAACAGCCCGATTCTGTATATCACCGGCAATAACGATCCGAAATTCACCAAGGTGCAGATTCAGAAACTGCGCCGCTACGTCAATGCCGGCGGGCTGGTGCTCTGCTCGCCCAATGAAGACTCCATGCAATTTCGCGGGGCGATGATTCGTTATGGCCGTGAAGTGGTGCGCAACGGCTACGAATACAAGACCCTGACCATCAAGAGCGACTTGTACCACATGCAGCCCTGGTTTCACTTTTATGTGCCCATGCTGGGTCTTTCCAATGGTGCGCGCTATGTCTGGCTGATATGTCCCAACGATCTTGGCTCGATCTGGCAGCGTAACGCACTAAACCAGACAAGCTACTGGCATCTTCCACTGAACCTGTACCTCTATGCGACCGGCAAAGGTTCGCTTGGCAACCGCCTGCAGACGCTGGAAGTGCCGGAGGCCACCGGCGCGCCGGCTCGAAGCATTTCCATTGGGCAACTCTCTTATGCGGGCAACTGGAACCCCGAGCCTGGTGCGTGGCCTCGTCTGGCGAAGATTCTCGCCGCCGACGCCGCGACGAAAGTGAATCTCTCGACTGTAAGCCTGGATCATGCGGCCGCTTGCGGGCTTGGCATGTTGCACATGACCGGCACGGATGGCTTTCATGTCAGCCCGCAGGAAGTCGCAGAGATACAAAAGTACATCAACAAAGGGGGCCTGTTGTTTGCGGATGGCTGCGGGGGGCATCCTGAGTTTGCCAACGGATTTACGCAATTAATGATGAAGGCGTTTCCGCATGAGCCATTGCAAAAGATTCCGGACGATGCGCCGATGATCACCGGCAAAGTTCCGGGCGGGGTGGATGCAAGCAAGGTGACGTACCGCCGGTTTTATGTGAGCACCAAAGGCATCAGGAGCAAGCCGGGGCTTTTAGGCATTAAAATTGGCCGGCGTTGGGGTGTGATATTTTCGCAAACCGACATCACCAGCGGCCTGTTGGGAACCCATACGTGGGGCATCTTGGGTTATTCGCCGAAGTCGTCGGTGGCGCTGGCGCGCAACATTGTGGAATATGCCGCGCTGCAGGGCAAGTAGCGTCGGGGGTAACCGTGCGCAGTTGCGGTGGTTGATGCAATACGAGTGGGTTGCGTTGACTATGTTGAGCCGCCCTTTGGCTCATTTGGCTCAATGGCCCTTTGCAGTTTTGCATGGTAGAATGCCGAACTGATTTCAGGCCACGATTGCGACAATGTGGGAATGAAATGCCGCCCACAGGCATAAGTAAATATTTATTCGGAGTTGCTGGCCAATGCCTTCCAAACCAATGTTGAACCAAACCCGTAAGCGCGCCAGACGTCAGTCCGGAAGCAATGGCATGGCCGGACTTGAGCGGATTGCCGATCGCACGGGCGTTTCGATCGGGACGGTATCGCGCATCCTTCGCGACAAGCCTATCCGTGTGGCGCCCGACACACGCGCAAAGGTGCTGGAGGTTGCTGCGGAACTGGGCTATCGCCCGAATCTTCTGGTTCGGGCCATCCAGAGTGGTAAAACCGGGATGATAGGGGTCATGGTGCCCCCGTTTGATTCATACTGGGCGCAGGTACTCTATGGCATCCATGATTGTTTAACCGAGCACGACCATGTGCCACTGGTGCTGTGGGCGGAGCATCAACCCGGCCGGGATAAAAGCCCGGTGAGTGAACGCCGGGAGGACCTGGCGCAGATTTACCGCATGATAGATCGGCGTATAGATGGTGCGATACTCTGGCCGTTTCCGGCGGTGCTATATGCGGAGCACATGTCAAACATAGCCGAACTTTCGACGCGTAATATCCCCATCGTCACGATAGATCACGAACTGGACCCCCAGCATAAGGCCAGTTTTGTCGGGACGGATGAGGCGATGGCGGGGGCGATGGTGGCGCGGCATCTGCTGTCGCTGGGGCATCGGCGCTTCGGCCATTTTGCGGGGCGGCAGGTGCACTCGTGGGCTGTGGCGCGGCGGCGAGGATTTGAAGAGGCTCTCCGCGTTGCTCCCGATGCGACGTGTATTTCGGTGGAAGTGGCCGACGAGGTCGCCGAAATTCATGCGATGCAGTTGCTGAACCAAAAGCCGCGCCCGACGGCGATTTTTGCAGCCACAGATCACATCGCTGAAGTGTGCTACCGAACGGCGGCACAGCTTGGGCTGGTCATTCCGCGGGATTTATCGGTGGTTGGCTGCGGCAACCTGGATATCGCCTCCTGGCTCAATCCCCCCTTGACCTCGGTGCGGCAGCAGCCCTACCTGATGGGGCGCCGAGCCGCCGAAATCGTCGTTGAAAGATCACGCCATGCAAATAACCTGCCGCCGATAAAAGAGTTGCTTCCAACGATGCTGGAACTGCGCAGCTCCACCAGTGCACCGTTGATGTCACCCTGACGTTATGGCTCTGTGCGGAGGGACACGGTTGGCCGTACGCCCGTCGTGGACGTTGCGGTGGTAATTGCTCGTGGCCCGGCGGGCTTGGTTTTAATATTGTCTGTGTGGTTTGGAGCGCCACAGTGAGCGCGAAATCCAGCGTCAATTGCCCCAACTCTCGCACAAACCCTGGCGTAGCTTCGTATGTGACAGGGCCGCGTGGTTGTCGGATTACAACAGCGGACGATGCAAATATGTCGGCGCTGGCGACGCCGGTTCTACGGCGCTACAGCTTGTGGATGCAGATGTTGATGTACCATTATTTTCGATCACTTCATCGTTGCAGATGGTTGGCCGCCGCCGGCCTGCTGGTGATGCTTGGGGTGTGCCATGCGCATGGTGGGCCGGTTGCCGCTGCGCAAAGCCTGCGGGGGACCGCTACAGAACAAAGCGCCGGCGGCGAACAAAGCGCCATAGCCGGCATGGCCCTGCATACCCGTAAGAATCATATAGAGGCGGCCGATGGGCGCGGGGTTTTGCTGCGCGGCGTGAACGTAACGAGCATGGAAAACACAGATCAGTGGCCGCACCTGCGGGAGTTGCTCGAGAGGGCGATTGGCCAGTGGCATTGCAACTTTATTCGTTTACCGCTTAATCAAGATCGCTGGCTGGGGCGTGCCTCGGATGAGAAAGATCATGGGCTGGCTTACCGAATGGATGTAGCCAGAGCCGTCCGGATGTGCGCCCGCCACAAAGTGTATATTTCATTGGATCTTCGGTGGACGGATCGCGGCGTCTGGGGCGGCCGGGCTGTGCAGGCGTACATGCCGGATACGCATAGCCTAATTTTCTGGCGCGATGTTGCGGCCGAGTACAAAAAGTTTCCGAACGTGCTGTTCGGGCTTTTCAGCGAACCGCATGATGTGGACTGGCTTGTGTGGCGCAATGGCGGCACCTGCATGGAACCGCAGGGCAAGCATCTGCTTACCTATCACGCCGTAGGTATGCAGTCGTTGTATGATGCGGTCCGCTCCAGCGGAGCAAAGAACATTGTTATTGTCAGCGGCATAGACTGGGCCTCAAACCTTTTTGGTGTGCTGCATGGCTTTGCGATCAAAGGCGTTAACGTGGCATACGACATCCATTTAATGGGCAACCAGGCCAAAGATTGGGATCGTCGCTTTCTATTGGTTGGCGGGCAATATCCGCTAGTCGTAGGTGAGTGGGGCGGCTATGGCATGCCGCTGGCGCTGTCCGAGCGTTTGCTCAAGGTGCTGGACAAGCGCCAATTGAACTGGGCCGCCTGGTGCCTGGGCGACGATACGCTGATAAAAAAGCAAAAATCATCATGGGTTTTGACTCCGTTGGGTCGCCTGGTGGTGTCGGCTCTGGGCAGCGGAGGGCCGGCCATAAGCGGCGGGTTAAAACATGAGTAACGTTACGCGACGCCGATACAGCCGAGTGGCTTTTGTGTCATCGCTCAAGACCGGGGCAAGAGGCTCGCTGTGGGCCGTTGTTGCGGGACTGGCGGCCATTGTGTATTGGAGCCTGCTGGCGGCGGGTGCCGGCCCTGCACCCATGGAGCGAGCTTCGCCTGCGTGTCCGCCGACTATCGCCGCGATGCGTCTGCATGTGCAGGGCACGCAACTGGTGAACTCGGCCGGCAAGGTGGTGGTGCTTCGGGGCGTGAACATTCCGAGTCTGGAATGGGCCAATACCGGCGATCATGTGGCCGAATTGCTGCAAACGGCCATACATGTATGGAAGTGCACGCTCGTACGCATTGAACTCTCACAGACGCGATGGTTCGGATTGGCCGATGGCCAGAAAGACCATGGGAAGGCTTATCGTAAAATTGTTGATGGCCTTGTTGAAGCCGCAGGTCATGACCGGGTCTATGTCATACTGAATCTGCAGTGGAGCGATCTCGATAGGTCGCCCGCCGACGCGGGCCAGCATCGCTTGCCCGATGCCCGCAGTGCCGCATTCTGGCGCTCGGTTGCCACCCGGTATCGGAGCTGGGGCAATGTGTGGTTTGACCTGTACAGCGAGACGCACGGAGTAAATTGGGAAACCTGGCTGCATGGCGGTTTAACGACCGCGGAAACCCGCCACACCGTCGTGACGTACCGCGCCTGGGGTATGCAGCAGTTGTATGATGCGGTGCGGCATCAGGGCGCCGCGAACATCGTCGTCGTGCCGGTGTTGGGATGGGGTGCCGATCTTGTGGGGCTTATCAACGGGTATCGGGTTAAAGGCTATAACATACTTTATGATGCCCATATCTACCCTGACGTTACCGCCTGGAAGCAACAACTCGCCGCCGTTGCCGCGGAAGTTCCTCTGATGGTGGGCGAGTGGGGCGGCGGCGATAAAGACCTTGCATTTGGGCGGCAGTTTTTGAAATTTCTCGATGCGCATGCTATGACCTGGACGGCCTGGTCGCTGCACCCCGATGCAC
Organism: Phycisphaerales bacterium; assembly: GCA_013044165.1. Classification (GTDB taxonomy): domain Bacteria; phylum Planctomycetota; class Phycisphaerae; order WQYP01; family WQYP01; genus JABEVB01. The sequence continues at coordinate 23,001 of JABEVB010000185.1, read as the reverse complement.
TGCCTTCTCTCATTCGCAACTGGCAGTACGAACCAACAGTATTTGGCGCATTGGTCAAAATGGCGATCATTGATGGCGGCAAGCCGGTGACCACGATGCCAGGGCGGTCCAACCCGGTTGGCGGAGGCTGAAGCCCCGCGTCATCGGCTTGACACGTCGGGGGTGTAACCTATACTTGAGCAAGTATTTGTTTTCGTTATTTTAAGGTGTGTTTGTATGCATGGATTTCGCAAGGCGGCCGGTGCGGCCGGCGCTCTTTTGCTGGTTGTGTTTGTGAGTTTGTTCTCTCCAGCGCCCACAGCCGCCGCGGCCGATGCGACTCCTCTGATTCATTGGGTCAATCCGTTTATCGGTACCAGCTCGGGAGGCAATACTTTTCCGGGGGCGACGCTCCCTTTTGGTATGGCGCAGTTGTGCCCGGACATGTCGCCAAAACGTGTCAATGGCGGTGCGTGTTACGTATACAATCTGCATCACATAGATGGCTTCAGCATGACGCATCTCAGCGGCACCGGCTGTACGAATTACGGGGACGTTTTTTTTACCGCCACCACCGGACCGGTGCAAACCCATGCGTCGCAGTATCATTTCACTTTCAGCCATAAGAACGAAACCGCGCTGCCGGGATATTACCAGGTCTTTGAAAAAACCTGGGGTGTCAACGCCGAACTGACCACGACGTTGCGTTGCGGCATGGCTCGCTTTACGTTTCCAGCGGGCAAAGCCGCCAATATTCTTGTGCCGATCAGCCATGTGATGACCAGCCAAAGTCATCCGTGTCATCTCCAATTTGTGGATCATCGTACGCTAACGGGTTATGTCACCAGCGACGTATTTTGCAGTGCGTGGCCTCCGCTGCCCGTTTACTTTGCCATGCAATTCAGCAAGGCTCCCAGCCACCTGGGCATGTGGAAGGGCGATACGATAACACCCGGCCAGATGCAGGCCGATATGAAGAATCAAAACCCCGCGATTGGAGCTTACGTAACCTATGCGGCCGGCAGCGAGCCGCAAACCATTGAAGTTCGCGTGGGTATTTCGTTTATCAGCGTCAATGGCGCCATGCGGAATCTCAAAGGTGAGATGCAAACGTGGAATTTTGACGGGTATCGCAGCACCGCTGAAGCCATCTGGAACAAAGCTCTTTCTGTGATTAAGGTTTCGGGCGGCTCGGATAATCATCGCATCAATTTTTACACGGGGCTGTATCATGCACTGCTTAATCCAACGGTGTTTGATGATATTGACGGTCGTGACATTGGTTACGACAATAAAATTCATCATGTCGCCCCCGGCCACAAGCACATGTATGCCAATTTGTCAGGGTGGGATATTTACCGCAGTGAAGTCCCCTTGCTGACGGTGATTGCGCCGAAAAAAATGGCCGATATTGCCCAATCCATTGTAGAAATGGCCAGGCAGTCCGGCATCATTGGCCGATGGCCGGCGGCCAACCGCCCCGGTGCGGTCATGGTGGGCGATCCATTATCAATAGTGATGGCCACAACGTGGAATGCCGGCATCCATAACTTTGATATCAAGCAGGCCTATGCCGCTATGCTCCATATGGCCAAGCTGCATCATAAAAGGCATTTCTCGGCAAGCTGTAATGTTGCGTCCGCAGAGGAGTACGATATTGCATTTGCGGCTTTGGCGGGCATTGCGCGGCAACTGCACCACTTCCGCGAGGCGGCAATTTTGACGGAATGGGCCCAGCAGTACCGCGTTATGTACAACCCGGTCACACGGTTTATGCAACCGCGTTTGGCCAATGGCGCCTGGGTACCCATTTTTGAGAAAACAACCTGGGGGCCGCATTACGTTGAAGGTACCGCATGGGAGTACATTTGGCTGGTGCCGCAGGATGTCGCGGGGTTGGTTAATCTGCTCGGAGGCGACCGGCCGTTCTGTCAGCGGCTGGACGAATTTTTTAATGACAACCACTACGACGCCGGCAATGAGCCGGACCTGCAAGCCCCATTTTTATACGACTATGCCTGTGAACCCTGGCGCACTCAAGAGGTTGTGGCCTTCGAGGCGGACCGATGCTTCACCAACACGCCGGGCGGTCTGGCTGGCGGTGGCAACGACGACTGCGGTGAAATGTCCTCGTGGTACATCCTCTCGCAACTGGGACTGTACATGGTAGACCCCGGTCGGCCCGATACGACCTGGGAGCTATGCACACCCCGGTTCCGCGAGGCTGTTATTCGGCTTGGCTCGCCCTATGCGAAGGGTAGCTTCACGATTACCGCGGCCGGGGCCGGCGGCAGCAACGTGTATATTCATAGCGCCGAGCTGAATGGCCGGCCAATAAACAAACCATGGATAGCAGCCTCTGCCGTAGTGTGGCCGGAGGAACTCTGCACGAAACGCTCGGTAAACACCCGGATAAGCATTGGGCATCCGCTTCGGCGGATGTGCCTCCGTCCATGTCTACGGACGCGCCGGCAAATCTGTTGGCAATTAACCATGGCGGCGCTGCCTGGCCGCAGCAGAACCTGATTCTTAACAGCAACCCCGCGGCATTTAATGTGGGGATTCCGAACGTAAGCCGCATCAAACTTAAAAGCTGCGGGTGTATACACGACCGCCTGATACTCACAGATGACAACTCCGACGAACAGACGCGAGCCTGGTTTGAGCAGCGCGTCACGGTGGGCGGCCCGTGGACGCTCAAGTTCCGGTATCACCTGCTCAAGGCCGGTCAGGGCGGATTTTTCGTCGTGGTGCAGAACAACCGTTATACGCAGCATATGCCGTTTAGAGGGCAGTCGCCCGCCGCCAAAGGCTTTACGGATGACAGCGGCCGAGCGCCGCAGAATAGTCTTGGCCTCGGCATAGATAACAACCGCAAGTCGGTGTTGCAGGTTGCCTATTCGCGTGGCAAAACCTACGGGCTTACGCGCACGAATATTGGCTCAACCGGCGCAGTGGACTTTTCCGCCGTTGGCGGCCCCATCCGGGTTACGGTGCGTTATGACGGCGCCAAAACAATCCGTTTTGAGGCCAAGCGCGGAGCGAGTGTGTTTAAGACCACCTATACGCTTCCCCATCAGTTGTCGCATCTTCTTGCAAGCATGGATGGCTATATCGGCTTTACGGCATCCAGCGGCAACAGTTCCGAAGTGCAGCAGATTGGCGATGTGCGGTTCTATGCGCAGCGTCTGGAGCCAATCGCCGCGACGGGTTATACCGCAGACCTGCTGGTAGAAAATACCGCGAGCCTGGTGGGTGGTTCCGCACTGAAGCACACGTATTTTAGCGATACCTTTGATGGCGGCTCGGTATTTTATCAAGCGGGTTTGGCGGGAGCACCCGCAGGCAGCGGGCTGCCCGTGGATGGTCGCATTGCGAGCTTCGGAACGGTGTTTCAGCTTCAACCATTCACGGCCGATAATTCGGTTTTCCTAAAGGCTGGCGGGCCAAAGAGCGGGCATCTTTCGCTAAGAACGCCCGCCCGGTTCACCTCCATGGCCATTTTGGCATCTTCCGCCTATGGTAATGGCATTGGTAAGGTAACCCTTCATCTCCGCGACCAGGCGGGCAAAGCACTGACAGTGACAACAGATTACGCCGCACCGGACTGGTACAACAATGCATCCCGCGGAACCACGCCGGATGGCAATGGTTATGGTGCCGCAATTCGGGGCGTCGGCAAGCTTAAGGTCAGCGACAGCCGCTTCTCGGTCAACGCACCCTCCAGCGGCAACCCCGCCTGGTATGTAACCTACCTGAATATGGCAAACCTTGCCGGACGCGTTAATGGCGCATCCAAGCTGACCCGGGGACTTAACCTTAACGGTGATACACTTGAATCGTTGACATTTAGCGGACCGGCAAATAAGGGCGGTAACACCGCGATTTTTGCGATCAGCGGCGTAAAAGTGGGAGCCCCACAGCCCAAAATACAGCAGTTTGGCGGCCGACCGGAAAGCGCCGCTCACTGAGGTATTTATTTCAGCAGCCGTAACACCCTCGGCGCCGACGGTGCGGCTCGGCTGGCGCGCCCGATGCGGACCTTTTAATGCGGCAAAGTGTGAACGTGGGTTAAGCCATCGGCATCGTCAGATATTGTTGCTGCTGCCATGACCGCGTACGAATACTCGGCGATCTACTCGCTATTTGCCGCACGCCGTGGTGCCATGCGATCCTTCGTAGCCTTGCGGCAATCAGGTTCGATCCCAAAAGTGGGCACAGCCCAAGCTATTTACCGGCGCTAGCTGCTGGCGGAAGAAATTTCATTTTCTGGAGCCATGCTTTGCAGTCGGCGGGCCATTGCACCGAATCGGTACCGCTGCGTCCCATAGTGAAGCCATGTTGCCCGTGTTTGAATTCGACAAACTTAACCGGAATATGCAGCGTCTTAAGTGCGTGATAAAAATCAATGCTGTTGAGGGGGTTGACCACGTTATCGTCCGCAGCGCAGCAGATAAACGTTGGCGGCGTGAGTTTGCAGACTGTGAGTTCATTGGAATAGTAGCGATCCAGATCCAGCGGAGCTTTGTGCCCGAGCAGTTCAAAATGCGTCTGCGGATGCGTAAGTCCGGGCATCATGGAAATCACCGGGTAGCACAGCACCAAAAAGTCCGGTCGGGTGCTCAGGCGGTTGAGCGGATCGGTTGCACGCGGGTTACCGGGCAGAAAGTGTGTGCCGGCCATGGCGGCCAGATGCCCACCGGCCGAGAAGCCCATCACGCCTATGCGATCAGGATTAATTTTCCATTTCTGTGCATTGGCTCGCAAAATCTGCACGGCGCGGCGTACATCCTGCAATGGAAGCGGTACACCATTCTTAGGAAGGCGTCTTAAGGGCAACCGGTACTTAAGCACAAATGCACTCACGCCCAGGGAGTTCATCCACTGGCCCGGTGCATAACCCTCCCCGCCCATGACCTGATAGGCATAGGCTCCGCCGGGGCATATCACCACCGCCGTACCGTTGGGATGTGGCGCCAGCATGACTGTCAACGTGGGCCATTCATTGTTATTGGCGTTCTGCCACTTTTTGGGCACATTCAGCTTCGGCCAGACGGGAATAACCTTTCCTGCTGGCGCTGCATGCGCCGGCCCGGCCAGCATTGCCGTAGAGAACATAGCAAGGCACCACAAAAAAATGCGTCGCGTCATCTTGAACTCCTTTGTTGGTACACTGGGGACTTGGCAGGTTTCGCCTCTTCCGGCAGCACCAGGGGCGCAGCGTAGCGCATCTGCCGCCGTCGGACGACCGGGGAGCATGCCATCGCAACTAATTACATGGCAATCCGCCGAAAACAACTCGCCCGAATCATATAAGACAAGTACTTTACCTTGGTCTACTACAGGTTGCAAATACCCGTGTATCATTCTTAAATAATTAACGAGATTGTGTTCTGGTTCCCAATCAGGTGGTACGCTTACTGCATTATTTCAAGGCGCTGCAGATTGTCCCGGTCTCAAACAGTTGGCACTTATCCGTTACGTTTTTGAGGCGTTTAGCAGACGCGAGGCGGCAGGCGTTTTTTGCCACTGATGTCGGAACGGAGGTGTTGCGGAAGTTTGTGGGGCAATTGGGGCGATGGTGGAGCTGCTGGCGCGATGGCAGGGCGATAAATTGAAGCGAGAACAGCACTGTAAATTGACGATAAAACATGCGGTTAACGGCCGCTGGCCGGGGTTTTCTCGGCCGCTTGAAGTTTGCGAGTGGCTGTTGGGAACGCATGTTCCGTTTTTTTATGGAAATAAGGCGAATAAATCGTATGTGTGAAAATATAAAATCTGAATGTAGTAACCCTGCCTCCAACGGTATTGAATTTGCTCCAACATGAGGTTGTGGAGCGGGATATTGCAGGCTTTTGAGTCTTGGCACTGCATGAACGAGTTCGATGAATGCTCATGCAATTGCAAAGCGATGATAAGGCCCGATAATGTCTCGACCCTCCTTGGCCCTTGGGGCGTGGTTTTAAGGGGGAGCCGGAGGCAGTTTTTTGCGCTGGGCAATTGTGTTTGTGTTGCCGGCGTTGGCTGTAAGTTTTTAACACGAGGTGTTTTATGGCGACGGTACATAGGTTTGTGGTTGTGCCGGCAATTCCGGAAAAATTGCAATCCCTTAACGAGTTGGCCTACAACGTTTGGTCGTTGTGGAATTACGAGGCGGTAAGCCTGTTCAGCCGTCTTGATCCTGATTTGTGGGAAGCGACCAATCACAATCCGGTTCGCTTGCTTAATCTGGTGAAGCAGGAGAAGCTGCGGGCTGCTGTTCAGGATGAGGGGTTTTTAGCACACCTTACCCGCATCACGAACGATTTTCGGTATTACATGGCCTCGCCGACATGGTTCAGCATTCATCACCCCAACAGCAAAGCGCAGATTGCCTATTTTTCGGCGGAGTATGGCCTGCACGAATCGCTGCCGATTTATTCCGGCGGGTTGGGCATGCTTTCGGGCGATCATATGAAAAGCGCCAGCGAACTGGGCCTGCCGCTGGTGGGCGTTGGCCTGTTATACCGCGAGGGGTATTTTCATCAGCGGCTGAACATGGACGGCTGGCAGCAGGAGCAAAATCCTGAGAATGATTTCTTCTCGATGCCCCTGACGCTTGTGCGCGACGCTGAACATCGCCCGATGCGCATCAGCATTGACTTTCCGCATGGTGAGGTGACGGCGCAGATTTGGAAAGTGCAGGTGGGCCGCGTAGCCCTGTATCTGCTGGACACCAACGTGCAGGACAACCGCCCGGAAGATCGAGGCATAACCGCCCGGCTGTACGGTGGCGACCATGAGATGCGTATACGACAGGAAATTCTCCTGGGTATCGGCGGCATTCGCGCTCTGACCGCTTTGGGCATTACGCCCACCATCTGCCACATGAACGAAGGCCACTCGGCATTTTTGGCTGTTGAGCGGTGCCGCGTGCTTATGGAGCGGGACAAGCTGACCTTCCCGCAGGCTGCCGAGCTGGTGGCTTCGAGCAACGTGTTTACCACGCATACCCCGGTGCCAGCGGGCAACGACTTTTTTCATCGTGATCTTGTAGCGCGGTACCTGGGTAATTACTATCCGAAGCTTAACATGAGCCTCGATGAGTTTTTGTCGCTGGGTCGGGTGCATCCGAGCGATGGCAATGAATTTTTCGGCATGACGGTGCTGGCTCTTCGTATGGCGTGGCACTGCAACGGCGTAAGCGAACTGCACGGGGACGTATCGCGGCGGATGTGGCAGCGCATCTGGCCGGAGGTGCCCGTGCCTGAAATACCGATCCGGCATATTACCAACGGCGTGCATACGCCCACATGGCTGGGCGACGGCATGGCGCGGTTGTACCATGAGTTTTTGGGAGCCAATTTGGTTGAGCGGCCCGCAGATCATTCGCTTTGGACGCGCGTGGATCGCATTCCTGACGCGGAGCTTTGGCGCACGCACGAGCGCCGCAAAGATCGGCTCATTGTGTTTGCCCGTCAGCGGCTGCGCGAACAGCTTGCCCGGCGCGGCGCTTCGGCGATGGACCTTCGCCGTGCCGACGAAATGCTCGACACCAAGGCGCTGACCATTGGCTTTGCCCGACGGTTTGCCACATACAAACGAGCGACGCTGTTGATGCGTGATCCGGAGCGATTGCTGCGTATGTTGTCCAACAGCAACATGCCGGTGCAGTTTATATTTGCCGGCAAAGCGCACCCGCGCGATGATGGCGGCAAGCGGTTTATTCAGGACATTATTCGCTTTTGCTCGCGGGAGGATGTTCGCGGTCGCATGATGTTTATTGAAGATTATGACGCCAATATCGCCCGGCACCTGGTGCAGGGGGTGGATGTCTGGCTTAATACGCCGCGACGGCCCATGGAGGCGTCGGGCACCAGCGGCATGAAGGCGGCCATCAACGGTGCTCTTAATTTGAGTGTGCTGGATGGCTGGTGGTGCGAAGCGTACGACCGGGAAAACGGCTGGGCGATCGGCGCCGGTGAAGAGTACAACAACGACGACTATCAGGATGAAATTGAAAGTCGCATTTTGTTTGATCTGCTGGAGCAGTCGGTCATTCCAACCTTTTACGACAAGGGGCTTGACGGGTTGCCACGCAACTGGATTCGCCGCATGAAGCGCTCCATCAGCACCATCTGCCCGGTATACAACACGAACCGAATGGTGCAGCAGTACTGCGAGGAGTTTTATCTGCCTGCGAGCGATTCATTTTATAAACTCGGCGAGAACCATGGCCAGGCGGCGGCAAAACTGGCGCACTGGAAGGCCGGTTTGCATAAATCATGGGATCAGGTGAAAGTTCGCAGCGTTAAGGCGGAGGCGGATGGGACGCTTAAGGCAGGCGAAGCGCTCAAAATTACCGCCGAAGTTGAGCTTGGAGCGGTTACGCCCGACGACATCAAAGTAGAACTGTACTACGGCGGCCTTGACGCTCATGGCGAGATTCAGCATGGTAAATGCCAGGATATGATGCTCGCCGGCGATATTGATCCTGGCGTGTATCGGTATGCCGGGGCGCTGCACACGTCAGACTGCGGCCAGCAGGGCTATGCGGTTCGCATCATGCCCAATCATGGCAACATCAACAAACGCTTGGAACCGGGGCTGATTCGCTGGGGATGATTTTCACCGGCGGTTTGTGCCGCAGGGTGTTAAATAATGCCGCGCGTTGCCCTCTGCAGCACTGTTACTGTGCCAGGCGTGTAACCTGTACCCAGCGACAGATAGAGCGGTCCTGGCCGTCGAGCCAGGAAATGCCTTGGCCATTTGATGCAAGCAAGGCCCCGGCGATGAGGCGTAGCGCGCTGTGACCTTGCTGTATGTCGTTGGGTAGCTTGATAGTCGCCATTTGATGCTCATCGGGGCAGTGAGTGGTACTGGTACAGGTTGCCATCAGGTTGGCGTAGTCGCAGCGGGTTACAGCCACCGCCACTGCGCCATGTAGCAGTGTTTGCTGGATGTTGCGATGAGCGGTATGACCGAGGCGGGCATTGGCGGTAAGCAACTGCAATTCCTGTAACATCTGCGAATGCTGATCGGCCCAGCACAACAGCACCACATCGGCGCGATCGGCTGCCAGCAGCGTATATGCGGCCCCGAGGAGCGAAGCCACCGGAGCAAAATCAAACGAAAGTGTTTGGCAGGGGCCATGAATACCCAGAGCGATGGCGGCCATTGCCGCGGCTGTGGAATAGATGGACCGCGTAAAAGCTCTTGGCGAGGCATATTTTCCGGCGTCGGCGAGCATGCTTTCCAGATATTCGTGCGTTGCGGGAATGTCACCCCATACGCTCGAGTAAAGCAGTGCGGTGCGACTGGCCGTGGCCACGGTTGTGGCGACGGGGGCCACTTGTTTAAGCGCTTCAGTGGCGACGTCGGCAATGGTTGGTCGGTCGGAGCGGTCAAAAATATCCGCCGTTTGAGGCTCGAGTGCTGCAGTGTCTGCTCGCGAGTCGCGAGGTGTACGTTCGAGCATTTGTTTAAACTGATTGATATGAGCGAACGGGCCGGCGCATATACCGACCGAAAGAATGCCAAGCGTCGTAGCGCCTGGTGAGTTGCTTTTTGCGCGATCGGATGTTTGCTCGGTCATAACGTCTCCCAAGTTCGGCCCGTTCCGCGCGAAATAACGATCGCCGTGTTGTTGCCACCAAAAGCAAAGTTGCAGGTTAGTGCATGTTCAACGTGGCGTGCGGTAGGCTGGGCGATGACGTTGACGCCCAGCGCGGGGTCTGCCAGTGGGGCACCGGCATTTGCCGGCAGAACGTCTTGTTGCAGAGCCATGGCGGTAATAACCGTTTCAATTGCGCCGGCCGCGGCAAAGGTATGGCCGGTAAGACGTTTGGTGGAACTGATAAAAGGTTGCGTGCGCGAGCCAAAAACAGTGCTCAGAGCGCGGGCTTCCATGGCGTCGTTGTCGCGGGTTCCGGTGCCGTGCGCGTTAACGTAACCAATGTCGTCCGGGCACATGGCAGCCTGCCGCAAGGCCTGGTGCATGGCGGCCATGGGTTGAGCGCCGGTGGGTTCCGGGCCGGTGATATGGTAGGCATCGCAGGTCATGCCGACGCCTCGAATGTATGCCAAGGGTTGTACGCCCCGGGCGGCAGCGCTGGCAAGTGATTCAAGCACCAGCACTGCAGAACCTTCGCCTACGGTAATGCCGCGTCGCCCGGCGGCAAAGGGGGTACAGCCTGCGGGCGCGACGAGTTTGAGGGCGCTAAAGCCGGAGAGCACAACTTCGCATAGCGCCTCTGCGCCGCCGGCGAGGGCGATGTTGGCTTGCCCGGTGCGTATGGAGTCTACGGCGGCACCGATGGCCATGGCGGAGCTTACGCAGGTACTCATACATAACCAGCGCGGACCGGTGAGCCGATGGCGATGGGCCAGCAGCACATTGATTTCAAATGGATGCACTCGCTTAAGCAAAGCGATGTCGGCGGTTTGCCGCTGCTGGCGGTACTGCCGATAGAACTGTTCGGTCAGGTCCATGCCGCAAACAGTGGTGGCCATAAAAAGCGCAATCGGCACCGGGCGACGCTTGGGGCGTGTTGGCAGGGAGGCCATGCGGAGTGCTTCGTCTGCGGCAATGGCCGCAAGCCGCTGTGTGCCTGCGAGGCTGTTCCAAAGCGCTGGCGGCAGATCGTTGGGCCGTGGCAGTGGGGGCGTTTGAGCAACGTTAATGCCCGCAAGCTTTGGCTCGCAAGGCTGCTGCCAGGGAGCCAAATGCTCCTGCGCGTTGGTAATGCTGCGCCAGCTGGCGCTGCAGCCAACGCCTTGGTTGCTGACAATTCCCATACCGGTGAGAGCCACCGGATCGTTTAGACTGTTGCGCATTGTGGTCTGCCAGCCTGATGCGAGATTTCTAACGTTTTAATGAGCGGATTGTTAAGGTCCCAGACATAGCCGGCAAGAATATCCACAATTGCCTGGCGTATGCTGGCGGGCTGATTGGGCATAAAAAAGAGGTCCCGCACCAGGTGGCGGTGATAAAACCAGTCTACAAATCGCTCGAAAACCGCAAAGCCGCGATTCATAAATGCATCATACTGGGGCAGGGCGGTGGGGTCGTTGTGCTTAAGCGTTTTCAGGATGGCATCGGCTGCAGCGTCGGCTGATGCAATGGCCAGATGTACGCCACTGGAAAAGATGGGGTCTAAAAAACCCGCGGCATCACCCACGAGCAAAAAGTGATCGCCGTGTTTTTTGGTGACGCGGTAGCTGTAATCCGCAATTATGCGGAAAGGGGCCGTTGCCTTGGCGGCCTGCAGTCGGCGGTGGAGTCGAGGCATGGTGGCCGTTACTCGCTCAAATTGCTCCTGTGGGGTTTGGCCCGGCACAACGCAGCGTTTTGAAAGCACCACGCCAACGCTGGTAATGCCGCCTGCCAGAGGAATGAGCCATACCCAGCCACCATCAAAAACATACATGGTGATGTAGCGAGGGTCGTGCTGGTCGTGGGGCGGCAGATCAACAAAATAGTTATAAACCGCCACATGCCCGAAGCCATCTACAAGCTGTCGCGTGCCGCTTTTGCGGGCAAACATGCACGCCTGACCGGTGGCGTCTACCACAAAGTTAAAGCCGCGACTGGAGCCGTCCGCCAAGGTAAGCTGCCGTGAGGCGGCGTTGTAATCCACCTGCACAACCTCGGAGTGTTCTTGAACGAGGCAGCCTGCCGCGCGAGCCCGCTCAACGAGCAGTGAGTCAAAATCTTCGCGCAGCACCTGCAGCGATGGTGTTGGAGCATGAGTATTGTGTGATTCAAAACCAAAGGTGGTGATGCGATCCATTTGAGTATCGTAAAACCGAGCGCCGAATTTGGGTTGGTAGCGGCTGGCGAGCTCTTCGTGGCTGATGCCCGCCTTGGCGAGTATGGGGAAGGTTGCGGGCAACAGCGATTCGCCAATGTGATGCCGTGGATGGCACTGTCGTTCAAAGATGTGCACGGCCAGCCGCTGACGTGCCAGTAAAATGCCAGTCACAAGGCCTGCAGGTCCGCCCCCGATAATGGCAACATCGCATTGGGTTTTTAATTTAACCATGAGGGTATTGTGGGGTGAGGGTAGCCTTGCATGCAAGCGATTGGAGGGCGGCGGGCGGATTTTGAAGGTAGCGTGGGCTGCTTTAAGCGGTGGCATGTGAGCAATAGCGTCTATTTGTGGGTTGGTGAGTCTTTGCGCTGCAGGGTTAGCTCCATCAGCCGATGCTGGGTTCCACGGTCGGGTTCTTCACCGGTGGGGCGGCGTTTGCGCCATACGCCGTCGCCGCCAAGTTCCCATGCCTGGCGATTGTCGAGGAGCATGATCTCGAGAATTTCGCGGAGGCGAGCCTGCAGGCCGGGCTGTTCGATGGGCGTGGCCGCCTCAACCCGGTGGCTTAGATTGCGGCTCATCCAATCGGCTGATCCCATGAAGAACTGATCGGAGCCGTTGTTATGAAACCAGAAGATGCGTGAATGTTCGAGAAAACGCCCTATGACGCTTGTGACGCGGATGTTGTCGCTCAGGCCTGGCACTTGCGGGCGCAGGCAACAGAAGCCTCGGACGATTAAGTCAATTCGCACACCCGCAGCGCCGGCACGATACAGCGATTCAATAACTTCGGTGTCTTCAAGTGCGTTCATTTTAGCAATGATGCGTGCCGGACGGCCGTGGCGGGCGTGCTCAAGCTCGCGATGGATCATCTCGATGAAGCGTTTTCGCATATTGACGGGGGCCACGAGCAGCTTGCGGTAGTCCTGCTTAAGCGAACGGCCGGTTAAAAATGCGAAGAGGTCTACCACGTCGAGACATAAATCTTCGCGGCAGGTAAAGAGGCCCAGATCGGTGTAAAGCTGAGCGGTGCGCGAATTGTAGTTGCCCGTGGCGATATGGGCGTAAGAACGCACGGCATTTTCTTCCTGGCGAACGACGAGAGCGATTTTGGTATGTGTTTTAAGCCCTAAAATGCCGTACACAACATGAGCCCCCGACGCTTCAAGCTCCTGGGCCCATTGGATGTTACTTTCTTCATCGAAGCGGGCTTTGAGTTCGACGAGAACGGCGACCTGCTTACCCGCCTCGGCTGCCTGGACGAGCGCCGGCACAAATGGCGAATCGCCGCTGGTGCGGTAGAGAGTCATTTTGATGGCCAGCACCTGCGGGTCGCGCACGGCTGAGAGGATGAATCGCTCGACGGAGCTGTCAAAGCTTTCGTACGGGTGGTGCACAAGAATGTCGCTCTGGCGGATGAGGGCAAAGATGTTGGCGTCGGTGTCCATAAGTGCCGGAGCAGTCATGGGGCGCCAGGGCGGCAATTTAAGGCTCGGCCGGCTCAGGGCCGCCAGCGACATGAGATCGGCAAGGCCCAGCGGGTCGGATTCTTCAATAAGGTGCTCGGCGGCAATGCCCAACCCGTCAATTAAGTATTGCCGCATTTGCTCGGACATGCCCGGCGAAATTTGGACGCGGACCGTTTCGGCGAAGCGGCGGGCGCGGAGTTCTTCCTGCACCACTTCCAGTAAATCGTCGGAATCTTCAATTTCAGCTTCGACCTCGGCGTCCCGGGTGACGCGAAAGCAGCGGACTTCGGCGACTTGCATACCCGGGAACAGCAGGCTCATCTGGCCTTGAATGATGCTTTCCAGAGGCACAAATGTTGTGGGGCCTTCACCCTCAATTTGGTACCAGCGCGAGAAGAGTCGAGGCACTTTGACGCGGGCAAAGAGTAGATCGTTCTGACCGGGCTGCCGAAGCAGCACCCCGATGGAAAGGCTTAAATTGCTGATGAGTGGAAAGGGATGGCCGGGATCTATTGCCAGCGGAGTAAGCACCGGAAAAATAAACGATCGAAAATATTCGGTCGCCTTGTGCTGCTGCGCTGGAGTGAGTTGGTCAATGGTGCGGATGAGAATGTTGTTCTGCTCGAGCAGGGGCCGCAGTTCCTGATGCCATATGTCGTGCTGCCGCTGGCAGAGAGTGGCGAGCCGATTGCGAATAAGGGTGAGACGCTGGGCGGGATCAAGGCCATCGGGTCCAGTGCTTTCAGTGTCGGCGGCAGCGAGACGACGCAGCAGGCCGATACGCTTCATAAAGAATTCATCAGTGTTGCTGTTGAAGATAGCCAGAAACTTTACCCGCTCCAGAGGCGGGTTACGTGGGTCTTGTGCTTCGACCAGAACGCGATAATTAAAATCGAGCCAGGAGAGGTCACGGTTAAAAAAGTGCACATTGGCAAGTTCGGGCGGCAGCGTGGGCGGTGTAATGGCGGTGGTAACCATGGCACTGGCCGTTGGTTGGTCCGGTAAAATCGCATCGGAGCGGGCATGGGAGAGAATGGTACTTTGGGCGATTGTCATAGCCCATTTAGGCTAGCATGAGTGGGCGATGCGGCCAAGCCCTATTGTTAAGACTTGATGTGCGCGGCTTTTACGCGTTTGAACAGTTGATGGCGCTGCTTGGAGGATGTAGCCGGCAAGAAAAATCCTGGCTGCTGGGTGTTAACCCGCGAGTCTGGTGCGGTAAGTTGTGTCATGGACTGCATGAGCCAGGCTGAGGCGGTCTGTGGGATGAGAGTTCATGCGCCTGGCTTGCCCTTTTCTGCTGCGATGCAGTTTTGCTATTGTGCCGGTATTATGGCTCTGGTGATTCGCTGATTGGGCTGCTGCAACGGTTGCGGATGGCCTTGGCAGCGAGCGGGATTTTGCGTTTTAGCGTAGCGAAGGTGGATTGATCGCATGGCGGGACATTCGCATTGGAAGTCTATCAAGCATAAAAAGGCGGTCGTGGATGCTCGCCGCGGCAAAATGTGGAGCAAGCTTGCTCGACTGATCATTATTGCGGCCAAGCGTGGCGGCAACCCGGACGACAACCTTGCGCTTCGCTACGCGATTGAAAAAGCCCGGGCGGCCAATATGCCCAACGACACCATAGACAAGGCTGTTAAAAAAGGAACCGGCGAACTTGGCTCTACCAACTATGAATCGGTGCTTTACGAGGGCTATGCTCCCGGCGGAGTGGCTATTTTGGTGGATGCGCTCACGGACAATCGCAACCGTACTGCACCGGAAATTCGTATGCTTTTTGATCGCAGCGGCGGCGCGGTTGGCGCGGCCAACTCGGTCGGGTGGATGTTTTCTACACAGGGCATAATAGCCATTGAGCGCGGCAAAATAGATGAAGACAAACTCATCGAGCTTGCGCTTGACGCCGGCGCCGCCGATATACAATCTTCGGAAGAGGGCTTTGCGGTTATTACCGCGATGGGTGATTTTGAAAAGGTGCGAAAAGCGATTCTGGCTGCAAATATTCCGCTGGCCTCCGCCGAAATTACGATGGTGCCCAGCCAAACCATCAGCATAAGCGGCGAGCAGGCGCAGAAGGTGCAGTCGTTGATTGATGCGCTTGAGGATCATGACGACGTGCAGAACGTTTATACCAACGCCCAGATAGAGGCTTAGTGCTACGTCGCGGCTCATATTGCTCGGTGGGCTGACGAACCGGCTGCCCGCGGGGACGTGCGCAACGTGATTTGCATGTGCCGCATACACGACGCTTTATTTGAAAACGGCTGTTTCAGTATGAACGATGAATTGGCTGTTGTTTGTAAACAGAGCCAGTCGAAGCTTATCGGCACCATCGTCAACTGCTTTACCAGTTTCCATCCTCCACGCCAACACCCGCCTGCAGGCGTATTTCTCCTGAAGCATCGGCAGCGATGCGGTTTTGATTAGCAGGGGATTATTTTACTCCAAACGGCCCCCGGGCATTCTGCAATTAATCTTACGCCGCTGTCCCCGGTATCCACAATTCGGCAGGTTGGTTAGCCTTCATTTCCCTTTCATGTTGCGTCGGTAGCATTGGGCCTGTTTGCATGGCGGCAGTGTTTGCTGCCGGCAAACAGGCATCGCATGTGAAAGGATAAAATCATGCGTTACACTCATTGGACGGTATTTGGAATTGGAGTGGCTGCGCTGTCGTGCGGCATGTTGCCCGGTTGCTCAACGGCGCGGGCCGCGCAGCAGGCGCGCGACCAGGCGGATCAACCTTTGACTCTGGCGCAACTGCCTCCTGCGGTTAAGCAGACGGTTGTGGACGAATCTGTTGGCGGCAAGATTGGCGACATTGCGCTTGAAAATGAAAATGGTCTTCGCGACTATGAGGTGGATCTTACGCTGGCCGGCAAGCCTTACGAGATGAAGGTTGCGCTGGATGGCACGCTGCTTAAAAAGAGTCTGGACAACGATACCGGCTCCGAAGGCGCGAAGGCCGATGGCGATCATGATGGCCAGCACGGCGATCACGACGGAGATCAGGGTGGTGACCACGATTCCGGCGGCGACAACGACTGATGGTGCATGCTGAAATCTTTCGGGTTGTGCTATAGTTAAAGGTTATGCCCGCCGCCGGAATATATGCTCAGGGCGGCGGGCATTTTTATGAGAATATTGGTTGTTGAAGATTATAAGCCACTGCGCGAAAGCATTGTGCAGGCACTGCGCGAAGCCGATTACACCGTGGAATCAGCTGCCGAGGGCCGTACGGGTCTATGGCATGCGCAGGACGATAGCTTCGACGTCATCGTGCTGGATATCATGTTGCCGGGTCTCGACGGGCTTGCAGTGCTGAAGCAGTTGCGCAAGGCCAGCGTTCGGGCGTGTGTGCTTATACTCACGGCCCGCGATACCACGGAGGATCGTGTTCGTGGGCTTGACTGCGGCGCTGACGATTATCTCACCAAGCCATTTGCGCTGGCGGAGTTGCTGGCGCGGGTGCGGGCCTTGTTGCGGCGACGCTATCAGCAGTTGGACCTCGCCATCACGATAGGCGCCCTCACAGTAGATACCTGCGGCAAAACCGCGCGCTCGGGCGATAGCGTGCTGGACCTTAGCGCCCGCGAGTATGCGCTGTTGGAGTATCTGGCGTTACGGCGCGGCGAAGTGGTAACACGCGACGATATCTGGAAGCACTTGTACGATCCCAATGCTGTGATGGAGAGCAACGTCGTAGATGTGTTTATCGGATTATTACGTAAAAAGCTCGATCGCCACGGTCTGACAGGCTTCATCCAAACCCGACGGGGCCAGGGCTACATGCTGGAGAAGCCCGATTGAGCCATTCGCTAAGTAAACGATTGATCTTTACCAGTGCCGCCGCCAGCGGCGTCGTGATGATGTTGATGGGGGTGGCATTGTATATGACAGTGGCACACATTTTGCGGCGGCAGTTCGATCATGTGCTGCTGGCAAGGGCCACGGCCATAGCCGCCGGCGTTGATTGGGATAATAACAACGGGCATATCAGCGTGCGCATAGAGTCTGATGCGCCACTGCCGCGGAGATATCGCGGCAGCCACGAGCAGGGGCAGGTGTTTGTCTGGACGAAACAGGGGCAACTGGTGTACCAAAGCTCACAGGGGTTTTCGCCGGTTAAACCGCGGGAGGCAACTTATCCCGCATTTCATACCCTTACGCTCGCGCACCAACAGCGGGCGCGCGAGGTGGTGGTGCCTCTGCAAGCCGACGGGGGCGATTCGCGGGATGGCAGCGGAAAAAGCGGCGGCAAAGAGGCTGGACGATCGCCGCCGCCCGGCAAAGTTGGCGGCCGCGCGCTGCTGGCCGTGGTGCAGTCGCTGGACCCGTTGAACGATATCCTCCAAACCATGCTGGTCGCCGTGGCCCTCTCGTGCGCGCTGGCCACCGGACTGTTGGCTGTGGTGCTGGCCTTGATCGCGCGGCAAAGCCTGCGTCCTTTACGCGACTTGGCCGCCAACATCGGTCGCGTGGGCATCGGCACCCTTGCCGAGCAGGTGGCTGTGCCGCAAGCACCCAGCGAGTTAGAGCCGGTGATCAACCGGCTCAATGAGTTGCTTTCGCGTGTGCAAAGTGCATTTGAACGCGAGCGCCTGCTTACCGCCGACGTTGCACATGAACTACGCACGCCGCTGGCGGGCATCCAGACGACGCTGGAACTTAGTTTGACGCGCCACCGAGATGAGGCGTCATATCGGCAAACAATTGAACGTTCGCTCGGTATCGCCCATCGTATGCAGACAATGATTGCCAACCTGCTAACGCTTACCCGGGCGGAAGCCGGGCAGATGCGGTTGGTGGGTGAGGCGTTTGATGTGGGCCAAGCCGTAAACGACGCACTGGCCGAGCAGCGAGGCGTACTTGATGAAAAGGGTGTTACCGTGACGATAACGATTCCGGAAAAGTGCGTCATAAGCACCGACCGCACAGCGGCTGAGCTGGTATTGCGTAACGTGATGGAAAATGCCGCAAGCTATGTAGATCGTGATGGATGCGTCGAAGTGTCGGTGCATCGCAGAGGTAAGGTGGTAGTAATAAGTCTTGCCAACACCGGAAGTCAGGTATCGGCCCCAGACGCGGCGCACGTGTTTGAACGTTTTTGGCGCGGTGATATGGCCCGAAGCGGCGATGGGGCTCATTGCGGGTTGGGGCTGGCGCTGGTGCAGCGCTTGATGGCAGTGCTTGGCGGCAGCGTGCAGGCTCGCTCGCAGCAGGGCGGTCGCTTTGAGATTGAATTGATGTTCCAGGATTTAGGAGCTGTGTAAGGCCTTGCGATGTCTTTTTCGTTCACAACGGAGTGTGCATGTCAGTCCAGCCGCGGGTTGGGGTGGTTATGTTTCGCAAGTCTGCCGGGCCGGCCTTCTGGCTGGTGCGGTGTGTCTGGCGGCGGTTGCGGGCTGCAGCAGCTACCACGCCAAGCCGCTGTTGCCGGCCGCAGTGAACCGTCAACTGCAGCGCAAGTCGGTAGAATATCTGACGATCAGCAGCAGCAGGTTCCATGGAAACGCACCGGCAACCCAGAGGCTCTCTCCACGTCGGGGGCTTTCGCCCGCGGAGGCTGCTACCATCGCCGTACTGCTGAACCCGTCGCTGCAGGCGCTGCGCGAGCAGCATGGCGTGGCGGCGGCACAGCTTATGCAGGCGGGTTTGCTACCAAACCCACAGCTTGGTGCCACGGGCGATTTTGTTACCGGGGGCTACCGTACCGGCACGTTTAATGCGTATGGTTTGAGCCTCTCGTGGGATTTAACCAGCCTCGTTGATCGCAACGCTCGCATGGCCGCCGCGCGTTATCACCAAGGTCAGGTAGACCTGCAGGTTGCGTGGCAGGAATGGCAAGCAGCCGAAGCGGCGCGGCTTGCGGTGTACAATCTTGCCGCGGTGCAGGGTGAAATTTCCCAGGCCAATAAAATCCGCAGCCAACTCCGTCGCAATTATGAGGCAATGCGACAGGCGTATGGGCGGCGGCTTATCACCATAGTTGACCTTGCCGCGGCCCGTTCGGCCCTGCAACAGGCCAATTCCGTATGCCTGCAACTGCGTCAGTCTCGCCGGCAGGATGGCAATGCGCTTACCACGGCGATGGGTATCGCGGCCGGAACGCCGATTGTCCTGCGCCCCCACATAAATCTGCCTTCCAAACTTAATTTGCCGTCAGCGGCGACGTTTATGCATGGCTTGCAGCAGCGCCGGTTAGACCTTGTGGCCCTGCGTATGGGCTATAAAAGCCAGGATGCTTTGCTGCGGGCGGCGGTGCTGCGGCAATTTCCCAATATTTCGATCGGCTTTCAGCAGGCGAGCGACACCACAAACGTGCATACCGATGGCCTTGGGGTAACAGTCTCGCTCCCGATATTTGATCACAACCAGGCAAAGATCGCCGAGGCTCGGCAAACGCGCCGTCAGCTCTACGATGATTACATGGCCCGCGTATTTGCCGCTCAGTCACAGGTGACGCTGCTGCTGGCCAATATTCGCAGTTTGGAGGGGCGCATAGCCGCCGAAGAAGCCGCGTCTGGCGGTTTAACCGAACTGGTGGCCACGTATCGCAAAGCACTGGGCTTTGGCAATGCCGACATCATCAACTACTACACGCTGGTGGGGCGGCTGTACTCTCGCCGCATTGCAGTCATTAAACTCAAGGATCAACTTATACAAAACGACATTGCGCTGCAGTTGGCGACCGGCCTGTATGTGCCGGTGGCAGGCCCCACGCCGCGAACGGCGCTCCTGCCGGTGGGGCGACCTTTACGCCCCGCGGGTGGTTTGAAGCAGGGAGGCTCGCATGAATAATACCGTCGGAAAAAAGTCATCGGTTGTTGTGCCGGTGGTGTTGGCCTTGATGGCTGGTGCCATTGGCGGCTATTTGATAGGACATTTTATTGGTGGAGCCGCGTCCCCAGGCACGGGTATCAAGCTGAAACTGCATAAACACCCGCTGCCTGTGGTGGTGCCCGTGGCCACGGCCATGCTGCGCCAGGGTGTGATAGCACAGCGGATTAATGCCTATGGTGTGGTGATAGCCAAGCCCAGCGCCATTCGCAATATTTCAGTTGCGTTTGAGTCGCAGGTGTCGCAAATATTGGTGACCGCAGGTCAGCGGGTGCATGTGCACGAGCCGCTGCTGCAGTTAACCGCCAGCCCCGATGCTTTGCTGCAACTGCAGCAGGCGCAGAGTGCTGCGTCGGCATTGGCCAAAGATCTCCAGCAGGTGCAGGAGCAATATCAGTTAAGGCTGGCTACTCAGGGGCAACTGCTTTTGGCGAAGCAGCAATATGCCCAGGCCAAGCTGAAGCTTTCAGCACTTGTGAGCCGAGGCATCGGGAAGGTTATTACGATCAAGGCGGATCACAATGGCATTGTGGCGCTTACACCGGTGCAGGTCGGTCAGATTGCCCCGCCTGGTGCACCGTTGGTGGAAATTGTTTCATCGCGCGACATTTTGGTGCGGCTTGGCGTAGAGCCGGAAGACTCCATTCAGCTACACCAAGGCGAAGCGGTGCAATTGTTTCAGGTCAGCCGACGCAGCAGCGCCGCCCTGAATGGCCACATTGCTCTTATTACGCAAAGCGTAGACCCGGCCACGCGGCTGGTGAATGTTTTTGTGACGCCGGCCTCTGGTTCAGACCTCCTGCTGGGGCAATACATCCGCGGTGTGATAACACTGGCATCGCAGCGGGGCCTGCTGGCGCCCCGGCAGGCGGTGCTGCCGCAACATGGGCAAAACATACTTTATACCGTTAAGGACGGCGTTGCCGTGCGGCATGTGGTGCACGTAGGGCTGCACAACAGCGCAGAGTATGAGGTGGCGGGGGTGGGTTTGGCGGCGGGCGATCCGGTGGTAATTGTTGGCAACAGCGAGCTTGCCGATGGCATGCAGGTATCGGTGGGGGCCAACCGATGACATTCAACCATTGGGTACATAGCCACACGCGATCCATTTTGTTTGTGATTACCGTACTGGCACTGGGCGGCGTGATCTCCGGTTGGGTGCTGCCGGTGTCGCTGTTTCCGCGGGTTAGCTTTCCGCGCATACGCGCAACGCTGGATTCCGGAGACCGGCCCGCGCGGCAGATGGCCGTGGCGGTGACATACCCAGTGGAGCAAGCCGTGCGAGCCATTCCGGGGGTTGTGTCGGTGCGGTCTACCACCAGCCGGGGCTCGGCGGATATTTCGATTGATTTTGGCTGGGGTCGCAACATGGCCCAGTCGCTGTTGCAGGTGCAGTCGCAAATTAACAGCGTATTGCCGCGGTTGCCGGCGGGCACCACGTTTCGGGCCAAACGACTTGATACGACCAACTTCCCGGTACTGGGCTATAGCCTTACTTCTCGCACGCTCTCGCTGGTGCAGCTTCGCACGATTGCGGAATATCAGCTCAGGCCGCTGATTTCGACGGTGCGGGGTGTGGCGCGTATTCAGGTGCAAGGGGGCGCGGTGGCCGAATACCGTGTGCAGGTTAACCCGGTTCGCATGCAGTCTTTGAGCCTTACGCTCACCGATGTTGCCAAGGCCCTTTCCAGCGCCAATGTACTTACGTCCGTCGGCCGGTTGGAAGATCACGACAAACTGTACCTGGTGGTCTCGGATACGCGCTTTACCAGCCTGCAGCAAATACGCCGTACCATATTACGTTCCGGTTCTCATGGCATTGTGCGGTTGGAAGATGTGGCTCGGGTGGCCCTTTCCACCCAACCGCAATGGGCTCGCGTAACCGCCGATGGGCGCGATGCGGTTTTGCTGCAGGTGTTTCAGCAGCCGGGGGGCAACACGGTGCAAATTGCCCGTGACGTCAAGAGGAAGCTTGCCGCTATTGAAGACTCGTTGCCGGCGGGTATTGTTATTGCCACGTGGTACAACCAGAGCCAATTGATTTTGGCGTCGGCCAAGTCCGTGCGTGATGCGGTGATTATAGGCGTCATACTGGCGGTATTTGTGCTGCTGTTATTTTTGCGCAATTGGAAAATTACGCTTATTGCCGCGATGACCGTTCCGGCGGTGCTGGCCGCCGCTACGCTGCTGCTGTACCTGCTGCACATGAGCTTTAATATTATGACGCTGGGCGGCATGGCGGCGGCGGTGGGACTTATTATTGACGATGCCATTGTCATGGTGGAACACATTGTGCGCCGTCTGGCCACCAGCGTCGGCGACAGCCGGGCACGCGTGATTTTGGCGGTCAATGAGTTTACCAGACCGCTGGCGGGTTCGTCGGCATCTACGGTTATCATATTCGCTCCGCTCGCCTTTTTGTCGGGTGTTACAGGGGCGTTTTTTAAGGCGCTGTCGGTGACGATGGCGGCGTCGCTGTTTATTTCATTTTTTGTGGTGTGGCTGGGCGTGCCGGTGCTGGCGGTCGCTCTGCTGCGCGAGAACGACTTGCACGAGCAGCATGGCGGTTGGGTTACCCGCCAACTTCACCGCCTCTATCAGGGCTTTATGCAGAAGCTGCTGCCTTCGCCCTGGATGGTGCTGCTGGTAATTGCGGGTGTACTGGTCGTGGGATACTACGCTTATGGGCACGTCGGATCGGGCTTTATGCCAAAGATGGACGAGGGCGGGTTTATATTGGACTATGTGGCCCCGCCCGGAACGTCACTGACCGAAACCAATCGCATGCTTGAGCAGGTGGAAGCCATTCTGCGCAAAAACCCCGCTGTAGACACGTACTCGCGGCGCACCGGTTTGCAGCTTGGCGGCGGACTTACCGAACCGTACACCGGCGACTTTTTTGTGCGACTCAAGCCGTTCCC
>JABEVB010000184.1 GCA_013044165.1 Phycisphaerales bacterium | reverse complement strand
CATGTGTTGGTGAGTGAAGATCCGGTATCGCGCGTGACTGTGGTGGTTACCGTGTATATACCGGACCGAAAACGTTGGGATCGGGCGTTTAAACGTCGAAGGTGATGGCTATGCAATGTGCAATTTGTAAACACGGCCGGACGGAGCCATCCGAGGTAACCGTTACATTGGAGCGACCCGGGGCCACCGTGGTGTTCAGGCATGTTCCTGCGGAAGTGTGCGATAGTTGCGGGGAACAATACGTTGACGAACCGACGACGAGCCGATTGTTGAAACAGGCGAATGTCGCCGCCAAGTCTGGTGTTGAGTTGGAAATTCGCGCCTATGCGGCGACGAGTAAATAACGCGTTTTGATGGCGATGGGCCTCACGCAGAGGCACAGAGGCACAGAGAAGATTCAAAATAAAACTCTTTGATAAAAAACCTCTGTGCCTTGGTGCCTCTGTGTGAGCTTCCGGCTTGATTGCCGGGGCGCTTCGCGATCGGTCTCACGCGGAGGCACGGAGGCACTTATCGGGACTCTCGGCGGCGCAGCCACAAATGCTCTACTATTCTACTGCTCAACTTTCACCTGTTGAGTCCCGGTGCGCCGGGACGAAATCCCGATGTGGCAGGGAGCCAAAGATCGGGGCTCTCGCGGCGCAGCCGCGTGCTCTGTGTCTTGGTGGCTCTGTGTGAGATACGTCGCTCCACCTATCGCTCGAAGCGTTTGACCCGGTAGATGATGTTCGCCGGCGCCTGCGACATATCGGGGTAGGCTCGTTTGTACCAATGCACCGCTCGTGCCTGGGCGCGCTGCTGGAGTGGCGGCTTCAGGCGGGTGGCGGCCTGCCACCAGTTAGCTGCGGCGGCGACGTATGCGGCAGTTGCGGCGGCTTTGGCTTTGGCGACGGCCTCTTTGGCGGTGTGCACACTCAGCAAAAGGCCGGGGTCGGCGGCATTGCCGGCCTTTGGCTTCGGGGCCGATCGCAATGCCTGGCGGGCGCTGTGCAGCGCATCCTTGGCTTGGGTGAGCGCGGCCTTTTGCTTGAGGGCCGCCTGCTCGCTGCGGGCGGCCGCCATCAGGCGTGATTTGCCGCTTTTAAGCAGGTAATTGCAGCCAACCTTCCATTGCCCTTTGATGAGGCAGAGGTATTGGCCGACAACGGCATTGCCGGGACGAAAGTCAGGATTGTGCTGCACCTGTCGCATGGCGGCTTCGTACCGGCGGTGCAGAGCCAGCATGGCCCGCTGCTGGCTTTGCCATTTGCCTGCCCAGGCTGCACTGCCGGGGTCGTGCAGGTTGTGGGCTTGCGCGATGGCGTTGGTCAGCAGGTGGTTGGCATCGCCGAAGCTGGCGGTTTGCAGCGTGGTAAAAAACGCCGGCATTACGTTGCCGGCCTGGTTGTTAAACCATTTGGTTATCTTTCGTGTGATAAGCTGGCTGTAAATAGGCTGTTTGGTCTGCCCGGCAAGCTTTTGCAACAGCTCAAAGTAATGCAGCCAGGCGGCTGCATCGGGTGGGCCGTTGCGGGCGAGTTTGGCCACGCGGATGGCATTGGCGAGGCCGCTGGCGTCGAGGAGCTTGAGGCCGTCGTGGTGCTTTTTTTCTGCGAGCCAGGTAAACAGTCCCACGCGCAGGTTAAGCGTCGGGTCGGTGGGCTTGAGTTTAAGCGCGGCAATGTCGCGTTTGGCTTGGCTCCAGAGGGTGGCGAGCATTTGCTGGGTATGCAATGACTGTTCAGCTGCCTGCAGGTCGGCGGGGCTTTGTAGCAGTTGGGCGCAGCGAACAGCGATTTGGGCCATTTGAAGGGCGTACTTGTACTCGCCAGCGGTGTCGGCTAGAGGAATTTCGGCCATCATACGAGTGTAGGTAGTATTGTATACAAATTGCGGCGTGTTGATTCGCGCCATTTGCCACGTGGGCCGGACGCTCATCAGCTTTTGCGCTGCTTCAACGTCAAGTTTGCCTTTATCTACGCGATAAGCGGCCGAAAGGTCATCCACCGCTTCAAAGGTATCGAGTGGTTGCCAATTACGTGCGGCTAGATTTGTCAGCATGGATAACACAACATACCGCGTCAACGGATCGCCAGTATCATTGTGGTACTTTGCGGTCATGTCGTTGGCAAATCGCTGCACGGTGAAAGGGGTGACCGGGCCGTACTTCGCCTTGAATAACTGTACAAGTTTTTCCTGTACGGGGCGCTGTTGGCTTTCAGTGGGTATTGGCAGTCGCTTATCGGTCGGCTGAACTGCTGCAGCGCTAACCGCGCCGCTTTGCAAAAGAAATGGCAGGACGGCCAGCGGGATCAGCGCCGTTATCGCCAGCCTGCCAATCAGCCATGCAAGATAAGGCATGCAACCGGTTAAAACACCCGCGATAGGTCTAAGGAACCAGCGCATCGTTGTCTAATGCCTCCAGGTGCCAGGGACTATTGCTGCCAAGCAGCCGATATAATAACCGATACATCGTACTGCGCGTACAGGGGTTGTTATCGCGGTTGACTTGGTTACACTACTGCGGGAGGTTGATACCAAATGGAGTCGGCGGATGTCGTCAGCGGAACAAATCGGTGTGGCTGGAACCGCGGCCGAGGCCGAGGCCGAGGCGCTGGCATGCCTTGCGGCACCGCCGTCGGCTGGTGCCCGCCGCCGGGTGCTGTGGTTTCAAAACACACCTGACCATTACTTTGTAAACATGCTTGATGCCCTTAACGCGCAAGGCGAGGGCGAATATTTTGGCATTTTTTTGTGCCCGCCACCCAAGGAGTCTGTGCTTACCAAACTGCCGCAGCGGTCGCCTTATCTCTTTTTAGGGACGGGCGAGCTAATAAGCAGCGGGCCATGGATGGATCGGCCGCTGCGGGCTGACGCTGAGGAGATCATTGAAAATGCCAAGTTCGATATGGCCATTGTGGGTGGTTACGACTACCCGTTTAAGCGCTGGGTTATAACCTACTGCCGCAGGGCCAAAATTCCCGTCGCCATGTTTGCCGACAGCAACATTCATGGCGAGTTTGATGGCACGGCCCGCAGCTTTTGTAAGCGCCTGGCCAAGCGCATCATGCTGCGACCGGTGATTAAGCAACTTGATTATATTTTGCCCGCCAACAGTGCAGGTGTGGAATATTGGAAATACTATGGCTGCCCAGCCAATAAACTGCGCGTTTGCACCTATTACAGCGATGTGCCCGCGGCGACTGTGCCCAGCGCTGCCGAGCGCCAGCAGCTACTTGCCAAATGTGGCATCGCCGCAGAAGTATCTGCCGGCAAAAACCTCATTTTTACCGCCGCCAGGCTCGCACCAGAAAAAGCCCTGCACCTGATGATTGAGGCCTTCACAAAGCTCGGCCTGGCCGATAAAAATTGGCTGTGGGTTGTGGCCGGCACCGGGCCGCTAAAGGAACAATTGCAGCGGCAGGCGGGCAAACTCAATGGCCGGGCGATATTTTTTGTGGGTGTGCAGCCGCACGATGTGGTCAAGTCCCTTGCAGGCCAGGCCGATTTATTTGTGCTGCCCAGTACCTATGAGCCGCACGGCATCGTAGTGCCTGAGGCCATGGGCGCAGGCACGCCGATCATCGCAAGCGATGCGTGTGGGGCAGCGCTCGATTATGTTGAACCGGGACGAACGGGCTGGCTTTTTAAGAATGGCGATGTGGCCGATTTGGCTCGTGTGCTCACAATTGCCACATACAATCCAGCGGGTTTGGTAGTCATGCGGCCCGCGTGTCGGGCGAAGTACGAAGCCTGGTATGGTGAATATTCACCGCTGGTGGTGGTGCCAAAGCTGGTTAATCGCAGGTGAGTCCGCGTTAAGGTCTTGTAGGCTCTCTCGATTCCGGCTTTATTTTCTTAATACCGAGCCGCAGTTTTACCATCCGTTTAAGCCGATAGGTGGCATTGCCGTCGCGGTCAATTAAAGCCCGCTTGAGTACACCCATTCTTCTGCGCCACGTTTTGGCGAGCAGCTTTGCGGGTGTCATTGACATAAGCTCCTGACTCTGCTCTCTGACAACCTCAAAAAGCGGGTAAAGCCCGTAGACCTCATCTTCAATCGCCCGCCAAGATTTACGAAAATCAGGATCGGTGATTTGTACATCATCATTTCCCAGCTTCTCAAGCAGCTCCCACCCCTGCTTTACCAAACGCGGCGCGTCACTGCCGGCCAGCAAATCGGCGCTCGTGTGCTTGCTGTGGCGCAGTTCACCGCTAATAAACTCATTGGCGTACGACTGCAATGCCTCAACAGTGCTCGTGCTCCAGGGGAGGTCTATCGCTTTTGCAATGCGCTCAAATTGCGCCGCCGGCTCTGCCATGACGTGATCGTAGTTGACGACAACGCAGGGCCTGTTCCAAATATGGCTGACGCAATATACATAACGCTGCAGCCATGCAAGCATAGCGATGGTAGGCGTGACCTCTCCCAACCGCCCCAGCGAAGCAACGACACTCAGCGGATTTCTGATGGCGATGATGTAGCTGTCTTGCCGACCGATTGCCTCGAAGACGGCTTGCCAGAACCCTATAACCGCGGCGGTTCTCGGATCCTTAAATCCCCAGCAGGCGACGTTTGCAAATCGCCGCTGCGCCATTTCGATCGCCTCGCCTTTGAACCGCACAATCTCCGGGAGGCTCAGGTAGTCGGGGTTTAGTGTCGAGGTACCGGCCTCGCTGAGCCTCAACACCTCGCCGAGGCGGAAGTTGATGTCCACAACGAGGCTGTCTTCATAAAATCCGCGGGCGTTTTCGTGCGTGTCCGGTGCCAGCAGCGAATCACCAAGGTGCACCCCAAAAGGCTCCAGTCCTGCGGTTATCATACTTGTGCCGCTACGGCCCATGCCGAGCACTGCGATGGAGCGCTTCGTCGCATTGGCTTGCATAGTCCACCCCCAGATTCCACAGTATCCTGTGCCGCACGCCTGGTGCCCCAAAAAAAGCCGGCCGCGTTGGCCGGCTTGCCGGATGTCGGCAAAACAGGGCCGACGATGCGGCCGCGGCGCCGCCTCTCAAGCGCCGCTGGCAGCCGTAGCCTCGGGCTGTCGCCGACAGCAGTGTAATGCCAGCAGTATTGGAAAGCCAATGATAAACCGAATACGCCCAAGCAATATCTGCCTGTGAATTTCTCGGCAGTAGATGCACGCCGCATCGCGCGGCCGCCCCGCGTTTAAACAGCGCATCGCCGCCATGCGGCCTATGTATCCGACAAGCGCCCGGATGTCGGCGCCCAGTTCGCCGTGTCGCGGGCCGAGTTTGCCCGTGGCCAAGAGGCTCCGCATGTGTGAGCGCGCGAGTATCCATGAGTTGGCCGCCGCCCCAAGCGACCCGGCCGACCCCTCGTTAATGAATATAAGCGGCGTGTCGCCAGCGATGCCCAACTCGCCAAGGCTTAGCGCAGCCGCCAATAGAGTGATATCCTCCAGGCAGCCGCGCACCGGGTAGAAGCTGGCCTGGGGGGCCTTGAGCCGGTCAATCATGATGCCGCACGGCGAGATCAGGAGATTGCCGGCTGCTTTGTGCTTGAAGGGGCGTCGCACCAGCCCGTTGGCATCTCGAAGCAGCAGGGCGTTGTCCAAGATGACCGCCGGCCTTTCAATGGTCGCGGCCGGCACAGAGACGATGCTGCATTCCGGGTGGGCGGCAAAAAATTCCATCTGTATCCGCAGCTTTTCGGGATGCCAGGTATCGTCATCATCAATGAATGCCACGTAGCGGCTGCGCGCAAGCTTAAGGCCATGGTTGCGTGCGGCGCCAAGTCCCGCGTTGGCTTGGTATTCGATTCGTGCCCGATTACGGTATGGCGCAAGTCGCTGCATGGTATCATCGGTGCTGCCGTCAACGATGATAATCAGCTCAAAGTCGGTAAAGGTCTGATGCAGGACGCTATCAATTGCAGGGGCGATCAGCGTCCCGCGATTGTAGGTCGGCAGGATGATTGATACAGTGGGCACCTCTGTTGATGTCATATTGGCGCTCCTCACAGGGGTCAGCATGTTTTATCGTGGGTTGGCGGAGCGGGCGGCGTGCCCATTCGGGACGCTGCAGCGAGGTATTCACGACCTTTTGTGCTTGGCAGAGCGGGCAGAAGGTGCGCCACCTCGGAAAGCCGCCTAGGCCTCTCTACCAGCATCCTCAACAGCCGGTAGCAGGGCTGCGGAATTGGCGTTCGCTGGCCGCGGAAGCGCCAGATGCCGTTGACGCCGGCCGCCAAGCCTCGAAACCGTGAGAGCCGGTCGCTGCCCCATGCCGCAAGCACTGAATTACCCAAAATTGACCGTGACAGGCGCCAAAGCACAGCGGGCCAGGGGACCGTACACCACGTAAGGAGGATATTATTGCGCGTGTGATAATAGTGCAGTCTGCGAAGATCGCGCTTCGGGGAGTAAAAGTGGTGAATCACGTCCGAACTGCCCAGCTTGACGACGTAGCCATGCCCGAGCATCCGCCTGCAGAAATCGGGTTCCTCGCATTGGTGCTCGAAGAACTCCCGGTATTGGCCGACTTCAAAGAACACGTCGCGGCGAATTGCGTGTGCCGTGCCGATAAAATGGGCGCTGACATACGGCTCACCCGACGCCGGAGCGCGCTGCCGCACCTCTTCCGATACGCGTACATCAATAAACGGTATTGCAACTGCACCCACACGGGGGTGCTCAAAGTCACGGAGTACCTGCTCGACAATGCGATTGGTCGCAAAAATGGCGTCGTCATCAATAGAAAAAATTATAGGTGCCCGCGCGAGATAGGCCCCGCGGTTCCTCAAGCGGATGTAGCCCTCCCTGTCCTCGCTTACGAAGAGGCGGACCTGCGGGAACTTCTCTCGTACTGCCAGTGCGGTCCCATCTGTCGAGGCGTCGTCGAGAACGATAATTTCCAGAGGAGCTGTTTGGTTGACGGCGGACGCAATCGCGTTTAAAAGGTCATCCTTTCGGTTGTGCGTCGTGATAACCAGCGTTGCCTTGTAGTTGGCTGGCGCATTGCCGACGCAATCAGGTGCTAGCGGTGTTGTCTTGATTGTATCTGGCATATTTATGGCTTTTCCAAATATTTAGGGATGGCGAAAGCGCAGGTAAACAACAGCCCGGCCTTCCATCTTGGGCAATGTCAATTCGTGTTCGACAATGCCGCCCGCCCGCATGACGTCGGCCAAAAGGCCCTCGGGTGAATAGGGGGGATGGGTTTCGACCACGGCTGTGGCAATGCGGTAAATCCAGGCTTGGGAGTTGGCGAAGATATCGGCCTCTGCACCCTCTATATCGCACTTCAGGAAATCTACCTGCCCATCTTGGCCTGCCAGCAAATCAATCAATTTTAGCATGGAAATTGTTGCTATGGATTCACACCCAGGTTCGGTTGTCATTCGGAAGCCGTATTCACCCTGTGACCGATCTATACCGGCAGTCCCGTCCGCTGTCGCGGCGAATGCGCAGATGACTTTTACGTTCGCAGGTGCGGGCCCCAAGAGAATATTTTTTTGGAGTTGAGAAAAGTTTTTGGCATCGGGTTCCACGGCAACAATTTGGGCATCAGGAAAAAGATGCTGCCAATAACGGACGGAAGTGCCGATATTGCCGCCCAAGTCTAGTATTTTCCTCGGTGGTGGCCTACAGAAGTCGAGTATTCCTCCGTATTCCGCAGCATAAAACACGTCTGCAAAGGCATGGATATCGGTCGTATTGGGACGGAGGAGAATAGAACCTGACAGTCCCTTGGGACGCAGCAAAAATGCCCGATGCCTACCCGGAAGCGGTGTACGCGGCAGGCGATTAAGCACCCGCAGGTAGCCGTCGGCGAGCACGCTGCCGGCGTTGCTCAGCTTGCTCCATCGAACTAACTGTCGCCTTATGGCCGCAACGCAGCCCGTTCCTTCTATGTACTCGTCATGTTGCGTCTTACTCATGTCATCCCCGAATACTTTCCCCGGTTCCTCTGCGCGTCGACCATAATGACTGCAATAAGGCGTGTCGGCACGGCCCCAAGCTCATCAGGGTTGATTCTAGCACCTCCGGGGCATTTTTCTAGCGGACCGCCCCGCTCGATGATAGCTGTATGAGCGAGCTTTTGGCGGCTGATTCCAGTATACTGGCCATTTCGGCTAGGGCCGAGTTGACTTTTCGCGGCGACTCGAGCTAAAAGGAAGCCAGCTGAACGGCCGATAAAACAACGGTTGATCGGGGTGCTTTCGGCTGGGCGAGGGGCGCCAAAAAAAGTTGAAGGACTTTCGTCAGCTAAGTTTCACGGGCGTGGTCGGGCGGTCGCGTCCGTTGTGGCGGCAAACGACGGCACCACAACGGCTTCCGCGCTAGTGCAGTAAATCTAATGCAGATCAGAGGATATCGAAATGGCCAACCCCCTCCCCCACCCACTGCGGATCGTCTGGCTCATCGCCGGGGACGAGGACGCCGGTGCCGCCCAAGCGGTTTCTGGCTTGGCGAAGGGCGTTCGCCAAATGGGCGTGTTGCCGGCGGCGGCAAGCTTGGTAGAGGGGCCATTCTGTAAACGGCTGCGCACTGAGGGAGTGAATGTCGAGGTGGTCGCTGGAGGAGGTGTCCTACCGACGCTTGAGGGGCCTCTCTGGCGCAAATCGTTGAAGCAACTGCAGATACAGCGGATGTCGCGGAACATGCGCCCGGCAGTGGCTGCGCTGCTGCGGCGGATGCGAGCCGATGTTGTTCATGTGCTTTGGCCGAGCATGATGCCGCTCGCGGGGTGGGTTGCTGCGGAGTTAGGCGTGCCCTGCTTCTGGGAGCCCCCTACCGCGCAGGGGCGATATCTGCTGCGGATAAACGAGAAAATACTGCGTGCGGTGGTTGATCGGTACCACATTAACATTTTGGCAAGCAGCCAGTTCACGGCGCGGGCACTTGGGTATTGCCGTCGTTCGCCGGCGCTGCTCTATCTGGGAGCTGATGAGCAGCGGTTTGATCCCGCGAGAGTGGTTCCCGTAAAGAGAGGCGAGATCGGAATACCCGATGACGCGATCGTATTCGGCATTTTCGCCAGGCTGACGCCGGAGAAGGGGCAGGCGATCGCGCTAGAGGCTATCGCTCAATTGCCGCCCCAGCTTGGCGACACGCACCTGCTGCTTCTCGGCGGGCCGTGCGATGGCGCGTTTGCCGGCATGCTGAGGCGGTTGGCCGACCGGTGGGACATGGGCGGCCGCCTCCATTTGGTTGGCAATGTGCCGGACCCTGAGCGCTATTATGGGGCAGTCGACGTGGCCATCAATGCACGGGTTGATGCCGAGCCGTTTGGCCTTTCAGTAGTGGAAGCGATGATGATGGGTAAGCCGGTGCTGGTGCATGCGCTTGGCGGACCGGCCGAGACGGTGCTGGATGGCGTCACCGGCTGGCACGTACCCGAGCCGACGGTAGCGGCGCTTCGTTTGGGGTTTGAGCGGGTGATTGAGGATCGTTCCCGATGGGCAGAGATGGGGCGGGCGGGCCGGCATCGCGCGTCGGGAGATTTTAGCCTAAGAAAGCAGGCGGAAACTTACCAACGGGCAGCGGCGGCGGCCTGTAACCTACGCCGGCCTTTAGATTCAACCTGAATGGGCTTTTGGCCGATAACTGTGTTGGGCCTTTGGGTCGGCGCTCCGTCTGCCTCGGCGCGCGGCCGCTTGGGCGCACTTAGGCCTTGGAGCTTTGCTCCGCTGGGCAGGCGATCAGGGGGCATCCAAGCATGGCGCAAGATTCCACCCCTGCAACGCATACCCTCTCCGCCCGCGCCTCGCGCGGCTTCGCGTGGATGCTGGTGCAGACGCTTGGTTCCAAAATCGCCGGCTTCGTGAGCCAGGTATTCCTTGCGCGGCTTCTGATGCCGAAGGATTTTGGCCTGGTTGCGATTGCCTATATCGCTGCCTCACTGCCGACGGTCCTTCGCCAAACTGGTGTCCCGCAGATTCTGATACAAAAAGGAGACAGGTTCGACCGATGGGCGAACTCGGCGTTTTGGATGGAGATGGCCACAGGCGGCGTTGCGACGTTGATGGTGTTGGCCGCAGCGCCTATCGCTGCATGGGCGTACCACGCGCCAGAGTTGGCGGGACTGTTGATAGTCATATCCGCTTTTACAGGTTTAAGCGCGCTGGGTACGGTGCCGACAGCTAAAATGAGCCGAGACCTGCGTTTTCGCGAACTGGCCCTGCTTGGCGCGGGGACCAACGTTTTGGCTGCGGCCATAAGCGTCGCCTGCGCCTTTTCAGGCCTCGGCGCGTACAGCTTTGTGATCCCTATGCCGATATGCATGGGGTTGCGGGCGATCGCGGCTTGGTGGCTCGCACCGGTGCGGGTGCGATGGCAGCCGCAGCTTTACCGTTGGTGGGCGATGGCGGCCGACAGCGGGCGACTGATGGTTGTAGGGCTGTGCTACCTCGTGCAGGTTCAAGCGGATAAGTTGGCGCTAAGCATCTGGCATGGCAAGGCGACTTTGGGGAGATATTTTTTCGCGACCAATCTTTCCAGCCAGATCGTGCAACTGCTTGCCTTGAACCTTGGGAGCGTGCTATTTCCGGTCCTAAGCACGCTCAAAGAGGATACACCCCGGCAGGTGGCTGCCTACCTGCGGGCGTCGCGTGCGCTGGCATTGGCGGGCGTGCCAATATGCCTCGCCGAGGTGGTGCTGGCCCGGCCGATTATACTCGTTATTTTCGGTCCGAAATGGATCGCCGCCGCGGCGGTGCTGCAGGTGGCGGCTTTGGCCGCTGGGGTACAGTTGGCAGGCTCCTCGGCTGCCAACCTCCTGCAGGCGCAAGGGCGCTTTCACGCGGCTATGCTGTGGTCGCTGGCTTCGGCCGCAACCTTTACGGTTTTGGTTTTCCTGTGTTCCTTTTCTGGCGGTGCGGTTCTCGTGGCGGTGGGTGGCGCTGTTTGCGCCCTGTTGGTTATTCCAGCGCAGATGCTCTCGGCAATTCGGCCGGGGGCCGGTCGGGCGGGCGATGTGGCATCGGTCTACCTGCCGCCGCTGTTCCTCTCGGTGCTGGCTTTGGCTCCGGTGGGGCTGTTGGAGGTATTTGTGCCGTGGTTCGACCACCACGCGGCGGTGACCCTTGTACTCGGAGCGATTGTCACGCCGGCCATCTATCTGCCTTTGGCTTGGACGCTCCGCCGCGCGGAAATGGGGGAACTCCTGCGGCACGCCGGCCCAATTGGGCGAGTTTTGCGCCGCGCGGGCTTCTCGTAGGCTGGACCGGGCGGCTGGCGACTCGCATTCGTGGTGGGCGCTAGATCGCGGCTGGCTGCGGTATGGCCCGGCTTGCAGATTCCTTTATCGTTTTACAATGAACTGCGGCAGCAATAGAATATTTAAAAAAAGTGGTGCTGGATACGGGCCGCGGCGCGCAGCTAGGGCAGCGTGGGGATCGCGGGATTCTACGTAAGGGGTAAGATGCCATGGGTTACGCTGACATACGCGTTGCATGTTTGGTGCTGGCGGCAGTTTCGCTTGCGCCGCTTGTGCTCTACCTAACGGGCCAAATCAAAGATCCTTTCCACCCGTTGACATTTGTGGGCGTTCTCGCTTTTGGGATCGCGGACTTCAAATTGCTGCAGCATCCAGGGCCCGCTTTGGATTTTGTGTCGAGGGGGTCGCTCGTAACATTTGAACTCTTGGCCGCGTTCTCCGTTGTCAGCCTTTATGCCGGGTGGCGTTGGCGGGGGAGCAGGCGGTCGAGCGGCTACACGAGGGTGGCGGTGCCCCCCATAAGGACTGCCTGTTACAGGCCCTTGAGGTTCCTCGCGTTTGGCTGGATGATGGCCTGCTTGTCCCTTATGGCATGGCTTTTCTCGATCCGCGACGTACACTCAAGCGGCTACTTAACTGATTGGATGTACCTGCAGGTGCCTGCGGGGGTGCTGCTCATTCAAGCATATTTGCTTGATCGTAATTTGC
This sequence comes from Phycisphaerales bacterium, assembly GCA_013044165.1. GTDB lineage: Bacteria > Planctomycetota > Phycisphaerae > WQYP01 > WQYP01 > JABEVB01. The sequence goes on along the minus strand of JABEVB010000184.1, from coordinate 919 downwards.
TCCTGCCATCGGTTGTCGGCCTAAGCGTTGCCCTCTTCGGCGTGTTTTACCATCTTTTCACCTACGGCAGCCGGTACTGCGCCGCTATTTTGGTGCTCTTGGCCGCAATACCTTTCCTCTTCAGGGGAACGCGTCCGAAAAAGGCTTTGGTGTTAGTCCTAGGGACCATCGCTGTGGTCGTAATGATGTCGCTTGCTGCGACTAGGGCGATCGTTGGAAAGGGCGAGGCTCCCAATCGGCTCGCGGCGATTTCGGTTGCCGCCCAGAGGTTTATCCACGGCGGGAAGGATAATTACGGGGCGGGCAGAGAGTTCGTCGTGGGGGCAATGGAGGTTCAGGTGGTGCAGCAACAGCAGAATTGGAATTATGGCCGCGTTATCCCCGATATGGGGATCGTGTTCCTTCCCCACCAATATTTCCCTAACAAATATGATTGGGTCAGCCCCTGGGATGCGCCGCATTTTTTTCCTCTTTTGCGCACATATTTAGGACTGACGAAAAAGACGCTTTCCTACGGCGTGGCCCCCACAGGCTTCGCCGACGCCTATGTCAATTTTTGGTGGCTCTTTCCATTTTTATGGTTGTTCATTGGCTATTTTATTTCCTTCATATACGATGGGGCTGTAGCCGCGGGCCGTCTGGATTTTCAGGGTTATTACGCCTGTTGCCTAATGACGCTGTTCTGGTTGGTTGGCCAAGATTTGGAGGCAGCTGGATACGCCGTCCTGTTTATGCTGCTGCCTACTTGGGTCGCATACCGGTACGCGGTTGTGCGGCAAATTCCGGCTGTGGAGCCAGCCGCCGCAGTGGCTAGTGGGCGAGCGGCCGCTAACTGCAGCCATTTGGGACGCGGACCTGGCGCGGCCGCTAATTTGCAAAGGAGTTCTTGATGAAGGTGCTGCTTGCACCCTCGCCGTCT
>JABEVB010000183.1 GCA_013044165.1 Phycisphaerales bacterium | reverse complement strand
TGGCGGCTTTACAGGAGCATTTGGAGACCCCGGAACCCCGAAATTAGGGGTGGTTTGTGGTGGAAACTTTCGGCCTTATTTGCAAAATAATGCGGTTTTTGGGGCTGAAGTGCGAAGGTTGGGCTAGGGTCTTTCAGCACAGCAGCTTTACGTCAATCATGCTGCGACTGTCCGGCGCGGCGCGAAGCATTCAGTTCAAGCAGCATCGAGCTTACATGGCAAAACGCCGCGGCTTGGCATTCCAGCCGCTGACCTCCAACATGGGAGGCGCCCCGTCGGCATCCTGGGCATAAAACTCGACGCTGACGGTTTTGGATTCACCCGGCATAAGCGAAAAGTAGTTATCGCTGATAAATGCGGGCAGAATGCGGCTTTCCGGCCCTTGAGCCTGGCCCTTACGCGGCGTGAGTTTAATGGCAATGGCCGGGGCGTGGTTCGGGTTGCTGACGGTTACGCTCGCCACAAACATACGGCGCTTGGCTCGCTTTACCTCAACAGCGGGCGCGGCATCGGGCATGCGGTTCATGGCCCGCAGGTTGTCGTTCTTGCGGCCGCGCCAGTAGAAGTTGTCGCTGATAAACGTGCCGGCGGCATCATGCAACTCGAGCCTGACAAAATAGACCTCCGAAAGCTTTTTGGGCAGTGTGAGCTTGAAGGCGTCTGTTTTGGCATTGGCTGGCAAGCTCAGCGTGTGTTGCATCTTACCGGCCAGTGAGCCATCAAGGTTGTAAACACGGGCCGAGACGACCGCGGCGTTGAGAGGCTTAAAACCATGGTTAATGACCATGACGGAGCCATCCACGGGCGAAAGCTGCACATGCACATGCTCGCAGGCTTTTTTCGCCCCATAGAGCGAGGCGTGAGCCTCAAAGTCATGGGCGTAAAGCTGCCAGACGGTGCTGTGTTGTGCCGGGTGGCTCATCCACAAAATGACGCCGCTGGCGTTGTTCCAGAGTTTGCTCAGGTACCCCTCAAAAATACCGCGATACACCTCGTAATTAAGCATTTGGGCGCGTTGAACAAATTCTTCAATATTGCCCGCAAGGCCAAAACGCCGTTGCATGGCCGCCTCGTAATGCGTTATATCCATAGCGCCCTTTACGCAGTAGTCATGATACGCCCAGGTATTGTTGTGATTGGGCCAGAGCGTGTCAGGCGGCATCGTGGTCATAAGGCTATCGAGCGTTGGGACCGACACACTGCCGATTTCGGTCTTAAAGCCATTGTAGCGCGGAGCGTAATACGCCGACGGTTCCTGATAAAAATACGGTCCGCCGCTTTGCACACCGGCAAAGGACGATCCGGGCTGGTAGTAGCGGGTGCCGTCGAGTTCATGCGCCATGTTGTTGAGCGCTGCGTTAATAATGGCGGGCGGCGGGCCTTCATTGCGGCCGCACCAGATGACGATGCTGGGATGGTTGCGATAGCGTTTGAAGGTGTCTTGGGCGTTGGCCAGAAGCATGGAGGGATTGTCGGGGTCGGGCCCGTCAGACGGGTTGGCCATCCAAAACTCCGTCCATACCATGATGCCATACATATCACAGAGATCAAAAAACTCGTCGCTGTTGCTTTCGCCGGTCCAATTGCGAATGATGTTGAGATTGGCGATCTGGTGCATGCGAATCCAGGCGTCGAGTGATTTGTATGGAATGCGCTTCAGAGCTTCGTCAAAGCCCCAGTCGCCACCGCGGGCCATGATTCGGTGTCCATTGCATTTGATGATCAGTGCGGGGGATTTTTCATATTCGTATTGCCGCACGCCAAACCGCGTTGCGGAGGCATCGGAAGTTTGGCCGGCTACTTCAAATGAAAGCTCCAGTGTGTAAAGGTGCTGCTCGCCGTAGCCATTGGGCCACCACAGCTTTGGCTGCCGCATGACAAGCTGCGGAAAATCGTGTGAGCTAAAGGCCGCGACCACGGTTTGGCCGGCGGGCACACTGACCGTTTTTTGGAAGGTAATCTCGCCGATGCGGCCTTTAAGTAAGCCGCTGACCGCGCGGTTGTCGGCATTGACCAGTTCAGTTGAAACGCTGATATCGGCCGACGATGTATCCGGTAGGGGCAGTTTTGTGGCCACACGCGGATTTCTTAGCGCCACCGGCCCGGTGCTGGTTAAAAACACATGGTTCCAAATGCCTATACAGCGGTCACGAATGCCGGGAATCCAATCCCAACCTACGGTACAGTAAAAGTTGGGGCCATCGCGGGCAGGCTGGCCGCCATTAAAGCCGGCGCCGGTTTTCCACGATTGCTCGTCGGGCAGGCCGGGATGCGGCGGCGGTTGAATTTTTACCGCCAGCACATTGGTGCCGCTGGCATGCAGGCTGCCGGTAATGTCAAACACGCCGCGAATAAATGCTCCGCGAATATCGCCCAGCCGCTTACCGTTAAGCCACACCTCGGCTATGTAATTGATGCCGGCAAAGTTGAGCCATACCCGTTTGCCGCGATAAGACTTCGGCAGGGTAAAGGCGTTGCGGTACCACCAAGCGTATTTGTTGAGAGCTTCAGGAATCTGCAGGTTGTTAAGGCTAAACAATGGATCTGGAAATACCCCCCGATTTACGAGCGTGGTGAGCACCGTGCCGGGCACGGTTGCCTCATGCCAACGGCGCGAGTCGAAACCAGGCTGTGAAATTTCCGCCCCATGGGCATGGGTGCCGCCCAAACCCTGCATCACCATTTCCCATCCGGCGGTGAGATGGCCATCGTCGCGAGGCGGCATGGCGGTGGCCAACTTTTGTCGCTGGGCCAGCGGGGCTGTCCAGCCAGTGGGCTGCGGCCGAGCCTCGCTGCATAAGCCATAGGCTTCAATGGCGGAAATACCCATGCCGTAATTGGCATACGCACGTTTGGTGCAGGTGAGGCGTATGTAGCGGGCCACTGTCGGAGCAAAGCTCAAGGTCAGGTTACCGCCGACGCCATGCTTGGTATGAAACACATCGGTCCAGCTTTTGGCATCTGTGGAAAGCTCGACCCGGTAGGCAACGGCATAGCTGGCCAGCACGTCGTTCGAGGGTGTCCAGCGCGTCGGACGCGGGGGAATGTTGCCTGCCTGCTGCGGAAATGCAATCCGCAAACTGGTGAGGCTGCAGGCAGCCTGAAGGTCTATTTCAATCCAGGATGGATCGGTTGGGGCACTGGTCCACCAACTGAAGGGGGAACCATCAACGGCCAAAAATCCGGGCGTTGGGGCATATGCCGTGGACGAAACCTTTACCGGGCGGCCGAATGCCAGGTTCTCGCCATGCGGTGTCATTGCCGGGTTTGCCGCAGCAACCATTGCAGCCGCCGCACGGCGTTCCTGCGAGGTGAGTACGATAGATGCGGCCGCCGCGGTGCCGGTCATTTGCAGAAAGTTACGCCGATGGAGCATGATTTTACCTCCGTTACGGAAAATCCAAGCAATTCGCTGACGTGCCGCAGGCACAGTTCGCAAGTGTCGGCGAAGACTCAAATAATAGCAAGGACACAAAACAGCTTCGAACATAGCCGATTTCGGACGTCAGGCCAGTGAAACGCGCGGCGATTAAGCTGCCCGGCTTCAAACCGCACGCGATGTTGACCAGACTATTGCGGATAGGACATCAAAGGAAGTCTATACCACAAAGGGATTGAGCAGGCAGCCCCCCCCCAATAATCCAATGGAGGATTGGGCGTCACATTCTACACAGTTGTTACGAAATGCGCGGCCACAGAACCGTCAGGTGCTCACCAGACGCCGCAGCAGCGGCCTTTTGAGTGCATCAAGTATAAACATAAGAATGACGGTAATGCACAATAGAGCCAAAACAAACTTTACCGGCACCGCCACCATAAGAATGCCAAATACCGCCAAACATGAAACAACCACAACATCGCCGAAGGTGGCCAATAAAAGAAGGGTCCCTGGGCGCGACCGCCAGAATGCACCGGTATCACGTACGATATAGACCGTCGCCAACCCGCTGAAGACCAAGGCCAGAAACACCAGCGTTTGCGTCGTCGGTAGCGGCAGGAAGTGCCGTCCCACATAAAACACCGCAAAACAGTAAAACAGCCACGAAACCGCAATCAGTGCGGATGCACTCATAAGCACGCGCATATTCCAACGGTCGGGGTGCTTGGCAGGCGTTACCCGATCGCTGGCCAGTGACATGGTGACAAAGTCATTGGCGAAAAGCAGCAGCAGCACGAGCCGGGGTGTTGTGACCAGCGAGCCGGTGATCAGCAGCCCGAGGCTTAGAAACAGGCCAATTTGGATGGTTTTGGTGACTTTATTGGTGGTGTACGTGAGCATGCGCCGGTAAACCTTGCGACCAATGATAACGGCATCAGTTAGATGGGATATTCCCGGTTTGGTAAGCACCAGACTGGCTGCGGCGCGTGCTACGTCGGTGGCGTTGGACACGGCAATGCCAACTTCCGCCTGCTTAAGCGCTGGGGCATCATTCACGCCGTCCCCGGTCATTCCGGTGATGATATGACAAGCTTGAAGTTGCCGAACCAGTGCGATTTTATCTTCAGGAAATACTCCGGCAAATACGTCGGCATCAAGCTGCCCGTTTTCGATGGCGGAACGATCGGCAGATTTGTCTCCAATACCGAGTTGGCTGGAAATAGCCCGGGCGGTGGCCTGGCCATCGCCTGTAACCATACGCACCCGTATACCTAACGCCTGCAGTTTAGCGATGGTTTCGTGCGACTCGGGACGCGGCGGATCCCGCAGAGATAAAAATCCGAGCATTTTTAATTCGCCATTGCTCTGCGCAGCTACACCCACAACGCGATTGCCCGCAGCAGCCAGGATGTCGGCCTGTTTCAGGATGTCCGGCTGGCTTTTGCACAGTGCCGCCAGCGTAACGGGCGCGCCTTTTATCGCCCGGGTCTTTTGGCCATCAAGCTCAAGTTCTGCTTCGGCCCGTTTGGTGGCGGGATCAAAGGGAATTAATTTGGATCGCTTCCAATGAAAGTTCGTATCGGGATTCGCCTGATATTTTTTTAAAATAGCCATATCAATGGGGTCCTGGGTTCCGGCATCACAGGTCTGAGCGGCAAACGCAAGAACATCCGACTCGGTGGCGCCATTGAGAGCCTGAATTTGTTCGAGTGCCAGTTCATTGAGCGTCAGCGTACCGGTTTTATCGCAGCACAACTGCTGCATGCCGGCCAATTCCTGGATGGCGGAGAGCCGCGTCACCAGCACATTGTTGTCCGCCATTTCCAGGGAAGCGGTGGCCTGGGTAAGCGTGAAGGTCGCTGGAAGCGCCACCGGTACGGAAGCGACAAGCAATATCAGAGCAAAGGGAAGAATAATGGACCAAGCGATACCGACAATGGCCGCGTATATCAATACAACAGCGACCAACACAACATCCATGATCAGAAGGTATTTGACGATAGCAAAAATGATCTGTTCCATATGACCGACGGTTTTGGCGGTGCGCACCAGCTCGGCGGTTTTTCCGAAGAAACTTTTGGCGCCGGTAGCGGTGACCTCCGCAGCGGCCTCGCCGCGCTTAACCACCGAACCGGAACGGACATCGCCATTTACAGCAAGCTCCACCGGAGCTGACTCCCCGGTCAGGGCCGACTGATCAACCTCGATTTGGCCTTGTACAAGATGAGCATCAGCGGGAACCATGTCTCCCATACGCAAATAAACACAATCACCCGGGACCAGATCATGGGCCGGCACCGGCTGCCATTTACCGTCACGCATGACGCGGGCGTTAATCTCGAGGCGATGGCGGAGAATTTCCAGCGAGGCCTGCGCCCGCCCCTCCTGGACGAATCCCAATATGGCGTTTCCGACAAGCAGCAGCGCAATAATGACGGCTTCCACAGGTTTGCGCAGCGCCATTTCCAATATAAATGTGATCTCAAGCATCCACGGGACCGGCGCCCAGAACTTCATGAGAAAAGCTCGAACGGGGTGTGATTTTGGCTCTACAACCGCGTTAGGACCATACTTTAACAGGCGCGTTGCGGCCTCTTGTGATGAGAGACCCTTTATGGCTGCAGGCACTGCCACCTCGGGCGATGTTGCGGAGGCTGTCGCGGACATGGACGATTCCTTTTGTCGCTTTTTTAGTGCGTCGGCGTACCGGGCGGTGTTCCGCCTAAATTTGCGGAGTACCGCTTGGGATTACCATTGTATCTCCTTAAGCAGCGTGCCGAACAAAAATAATGCCACCGCCCCCCTACCGAAAGCGCCGCCGCTGCGGCGCTGGCATGTATCAACTTGCCGCAGATCGGGTCTTTGACCTCCCGTGGCCGACCGTCGAATTCCAAAACCGGTGTCGAAAGAACTTCGGGACTCTGGCCCGTGGACCAACCGACTTCGCCACATGTGGGCATATTGGTATTACACGAGGCGCTGCGGCCACGTGTTAGCAGGATAACGAACAATATCCCCAAGATCGCGGCAGCGGCAGGCATCAACAAAAATAGACTCATCGGGAGCTTCCTTTCTCAAAAATGACCGGGCGGTGCGGTTGCTTGCTGCAAATAGTACTGCACACAAGCACTCAAATGCCTCTTGGGCGCGAGTACCAAGAGGCATCACCACGTCGGCCGCAGCATTATAGCGCTCAATTATTGAATATCTGCATGATTTGCAGACAAATAACCTGAACAATAGGGGGCACGCGCATCAAGCCGGTGGCGGGCCATCTTCAGATACTGGATCGAACCAACATTCTCCTGCAGACAGAAGCGATTGCACTTCCTGGGGGCCCCAAGTTCCCGGCGTGTATAAATGCACGGGAGCTTTGTTACCGAGAATGGGATCAACAATTCGCCAGGCTTGCTCTTCCTGGTCTTCACGGGCAAAGAATGCAGAATGACCATGCGCAGCATCAAGCAGGAGTCGCTCATAGGGCTGCATCTCATCGCGTGGATGCCGCTGGGCGATCAGTTCCACGCTGGTTCCGGCCATCGCCTCACCAATTTTTTTTACACGCAGGCCCAACGCCAAAACCACCTGCGGGCTTAACCGAAACCGTAAATGATTGCATCGGCCGATATTCGCCTCTCGAAATACATGTTGCGGCGGCTTTTTAAATTGTACGGCAATTTCGGTACAGGATATCGGCAGACACTTGCCGGTACGAATATAAAACGGTACCCCGTCCCAGCGCCAGGAGTCAATTGCCAATCGGGCGGCGACAAAAGTCTCAACTGTTGAATCTCTGGCGACACCCGTTTCATCGCGATAACCGATAAATTGGCCGCGTACCACATCGGCCGGGCTGAGCGTACGCACCATCGAGAGTACTTTGGCACGCTCATCGCGCAATGGCTCACCGTCGCCGGCTGGCGGCTCCATTGCCATGCAGGCGATGAGTTGCAGAATATGATTTTGCAGGACATCACGAATAGCCCCCGCCTCTTCATAAAAGCTGCCGCGTCCCTGGACGCCAAAATCTTCGGCCATGGTTATTTGCACGGCGGCGATGTAGTTGCGATTCCACAACGGCTCGAGTACGGCGTTGGCAAATCGGGAATACAGCAGGCTTTGCACTGGCTCTTTGCCCAGGTAGTGATCAATACGGAAAATCGCATCTTCCGCAAAGTATTTCAGGAGCGTCGCGTTGAGTTCGCGGGCTGACTTTGCACCGCGGCCGAAAGGTTTTTCTAAAATGATTCGTGCGCCGTGGTTGCATCCGGAGTGTGCCAATCCCTCGGCCACAGTCGCAAACATGCTGGGCGGTATGGCAAGATAATGCAGCGGATACTTTGCATTGCCCATTACCTGCCGCAACTGTTTGAATGTTTCCGCGTCCCTGTAATCGCCATCCACATATTTCAACATAGAGAAGAGCTTTTGCAGAATCGCCGGATCGGCGCCGCCCCCGTGCTCGTCAAGGCTCGCTCGGGCGCGGGCCTGAAACTGCTGGAGATTCCAACCGGCCTTGGCCACGCCAATCACCGGCATGTTCAGGTGCCCGTGCCGAATCATGGATTGCAACGAGGGAAATATTTTTTTATAGGCCAAGTCGCCGGTCGCGCCAAAAAATACCAGTGTGTCGGACGGGTTCATTAAGACGGCACTCCTTTACATGAAATGTTTTCACCGGGTCTTGGCTACATGCCCGCCAAACTCAAAACGCATTGCGGAAAGCAGTCGGTCGGCAAACTCCGCGTCGCCACGTGAACTGAACCGTTCATACAATGCCGCGCTGAGCACCGGCGTTGGAACGGCCTCATCAATGGCAGCGGTAATCGTCCAGCGACCTTCGCCGGAATCAGAAACCCGCTCGCCAAACTTATCCATGGCCGGGTCCTTTGCCAAGGCGATGGCGGTTAAATCCAGCAGCCAGGAACCTATCACAGAACCGCGACGCCAAAGCTCGGCGACAGCAGGAATGTCAATATCGTACTGATAAAACTCTTTGTTGCTTAAAGGGGTGGTTTCCGCGTTGACTTCCTGTTGAACTTTTCCGACGTTGGCATGCTTTAAGATGTTAAGGCCCTCCGCGTAGGCGGCCATCAAACCATACTCAATGCCGTTATGCACCATTTTTACAAAATGACCCGCGCCATGCGGACCACAGTGCAGGTATCCTTTCTCGGCTGTGGTTGCGGGCAGATTTTCGCGGCCCGGAGTCCGCTCTGCGGCGTGTACTCCCGGGGCCAGCGCAGCGAAAACAGGCTCGAGATATTGAACAATATCGGCTTCGCCGCCCACCATCAGGCAATAACCACGGTCAGCGCCCCACACGCCGCCTGATGTGCCAACATCCACATGGTGCAGCCCGAGATTCTTAAATTGTCGGGCACGGCGAATATCATCCCGGTAGTAGGAATTGCCGCCATCAATGACAATATCACCAGCATTTAATAATCCCTCCAATTGCGACAGGATGGCGTCCACTACGCCGGCCGGAATCATCAACCAGATTACCCGCGGCTTGGAAAGTTTTCCCACAAAATCCTGCAACGAAGCGCCCGGCTCCGCGCCGTGAGCGGCCAGCGCCGCCACGCTCGGTTGATGCACATCAAATACAACACAATGATGTCCTGCTTTCAGG
>JABEVB010000182.1 GCA_013044165.1 Phycisphaerales bacterium | reverse complement strand
TCGCCATATTTTCGAATATGCCTCGGAGCTGCGGCCTTGCATCCGGCCACCTTGGGCCGCAATCCGACCGCACCAGCCTTTTCAAACAGGCTCTAAGCCGCCTTTCGCGTTTTTACCTTGATTGGCGGCCTTATTTGCAAAAGGTTTCGCTTTCGGGCCTGAACTGCGAGCGGCGCTTTTCATTGCGCCTTGACGATTTTATGGCGGCTCCTCAGCGCTTCGTCGGTGCAGGTGGGGTTAATCGGACAATAATTTTATATAGTCGGCTGGCCGCGGCCGGGGCGGTGGCGGTGGCGGCATTTTTGGCGGCTGCAATGGCTGGCGCGGTTGTCGTGATGGCTTTGAGCCGGACCGCGCGCTCTCTGGCCATCGCAGGTGCGGGCGCTGCCGCTGCGAGTTGCTGCAGCGTGTGCAACTGTGTTGGTGTTAGGCGCAGCAGCCAGGTGGAGGTGTTTGCCGGCTGCGTGGTTGGTTTGGCAAGTGCCCGATCCCTCATGTGGGCTTGACCTACGCTGCGGCCTGCGGCGGCCATAGAGGCTGCGGCCATAGGGGCTTGGGTGGCTGTGCGAATGTTGGCAATTTGGCGCATGACCGCTTGACGCTGTGCCGCGGTATGCACCTCAAGAATTATTACCGGCACGGCGGCTGGAGCGGCTTGCCGCAAAGCCGCCAGCTGCATGGCCGGCTTGGGCAGGGCAAACGAGATGTGCGCTCCCGGCTGCGCCGGAAGCGTTTGCTGCAACTGATTGATTGCGCGATGTTGCGCGGGGGCATTGAGGGCCAGGCGCGGGGCTGAAACACTTAAAGCTTTGTTCAATAGTGCGGCGTGCTTCGCAGTCCCCGGCAAGTTGCGCTGCGGCGCGGTGTGCAGCAAGGCCAAAGGCAAACAGATCACCAGCAGCGTGGCGGCAATCAGGCTGATGGCTGTGGTGTCGAGCCAGTGCCGTCGCCGGTGCAAGGCGCGGGCTGTTACCTGCTTGGCCACCTCGGCGGCAAGGGTTGGGGGCGCTTTGACGGATGGGACAGCCGCCAGCATCTGCCGATTGGCTTGCATGTCGGCAACCATTTTCGCAAGCGTTGCATCCTGCCGCATCAGTTGTTCCACGGCTGCATGCTGCTGCGGCGATGCGATGCCCTCAACGTAGGCCAGCAGAGCGTGTTCGGTCGCTTCATCAAATATAAAATCAGGTTGGCTCATGGGCAGCCTCCGCGTCGGGTTGATGGGTGTGAGCGGTTATGGCGTGGCGCAGCGCCAGCCGGGCGCGAAACAAACGCGACTTTACCGTGCCGACCGGCAAACCCGTAACCGCCGCCATTTGCTGATAATCGGCTCCGTCTATGTCGCGCAGCACAATCAGCAGGCGATGCTCATCGCTCAGGCCGGCCAATGCGGTTAGCGCGTGCTGATAGTCCAGCCGGTTGGCGGCGGTGTCGGCGGGATTGTCGGTGGCATCGCTCATGGCGGATGAGGCCGCATCGGGCAGCGGCTGTGTGAGGCGCAGCTTACGCCGGCGCAAATGCGTGATCGCCTCATTGACGGCAATGCGAAACACCCAGGTGTACAGCGATGATTGGCCGGCAAAGCCGCGGATATTTTCGATGGCTTTGGCCAAAGCGTCCTGGACAATGTCGGCGGCATCGTCGCGGTTGGCAACCATGCGCAGCACGGCCGAGTAAAGCCGGTCCTGATACTCTCTGACAAACACATCCATCGCGTGGGCATCCCGTCGTGCCAGCAGGGCGACTGGCGCATCGGCGGGCAAGCTCCGGTTGTCGGGTGCGGGTGATGCGTCGGTGCTTATACTGTTTGCACTCATAGTTTTAGACGCTGCCGATTGGTTTAAGTTCCCACAGATACTGCCGGCGGGCCGATTTGCCGGCTATTAAGCTACCGCATGGCTGGCGGGCCAAATCCGCCGACCCAATTGTCGGGTGTGGCGACATTATGGGGCGGCGGCGGGTTATGGCCGGGCGTTATGGTGTAGTGTATGTTTGGTGGCGGAGTCGGCGGCAATTCACCTTCGTCGCGGGCAATGGTTTGCCAGAGCCGCTCGCGGGCGGCATTGCGCTGCGTGGCGGTGCTGTGCGAGCAGCCGGACAGGGCCAGCAGGAGCGCCGCTGTGGCCAAAGTCACCGCACCATTGATCTTCCCTGGCTGAACGTCTTTTAGCATAGCCGTTGCCTCTGCATTAGCGGCCGCGGCGCTGGCGGCCTTGTCGCCCTTGTCGGCCTCGCGGGCCGCGCTGGTCTGCCTGGCCGCGGCGGTTTCGATCGGCTTTGCCGCGCTGGCCTTCCGGGCGGCTGCGCGGTGGCAGTTCGGCGGTGGGGCGCCATTTTTCGCGCGATACCTTGTTGGCGGCGAGACTTTTGGGGTCGCGCCGGGGCATTACCGGCTTAAGCGCCGGCTTGCCGCCGCGCACCGAGCCGTGCTCAAGCAGCAGTAAATCCATACGCCGGGTGGGCACATTGATGGCCATAATTTGCACACGCACCGGGTCGCCGAGCGCGATTTTGCGGCCGGTGCGCTGCCCGCGCAGGCAGCCGGTGCGATCGTCAAACATCCAATAATCGGGCGGCAGGTCTGAAACGCGAACCATACCCTCAACCAGAAAGCGGCTGGACTGCACAAACACGCCAAAGTTATTTACGCCGGTGATTACGCCGTCCACTGTGTCGCCAATGTGCTGCGATAGCAATTCCAGCACTTTCACCAGCCGCAGTTCGCGTTCGGCATTTTGTGCCCGGCGCTCGGTAAACGACAAATGCCGCGAAAGCTTTTGCAGGGTTATATGATCAGGCACGTTGCCGAGGGTTTGGGGCATGAGCAGGCATGTTTCCATGGCGGATGGGGCGACGTTGTCGCACTGCGGCGGCCTGGTGCGGGCCGGCTTTTTGCGGCGAGCCGCTCCATCGCCTCTGGCGGCATGCTCGTGGGCAATCAGCGAATCGAGGCAGCGATGAATAACAAGGTCGGCGTAACGCCGGATGGGCGAGGTAAAATGGGCGTAGTTGTCGCTGGCCAGGGCGTAATGGCCCATGGCTTCAGGCGAATATTCGGCGGTGGTAAAGGTTTTGAGCACCGAAAGGTGCACCGCATAGGCCACCGGCGTGCCCCGAACGCTGTCGAGCAGTTCTTGAATCATGCGGCGGTCAAGGGTGCGCGGCGTTTTTTTGCCGGATGCCACCATGAAGCGCCGCACCTGGTCAGAAACCTCCATGTCAGGCTCGGGATGAATGCGCCGCAGCACCGAAAGCCCCTTGTCGGTTAAAAAGCGAGCGACCGCCTCGTTGGCCTCGACCATGAACATTTCGATAATTTTATGCGTAAACGAGTCGTCTTCGGGGCGGGCGTCTATGACGCGGCCATCGGGGTCCATGATGAGTTCAACTTCGGGCAGGTCGAGCACAATCATGCCCTGGGCGAGGCGCCGGCGCTGAATAACGCGAGCCAGTTTGTCCATATTTACCAAGAGGTCTCTCACCGGCCCGGGCACTTTGGGCACGTTTGGATTGGGCGGCGAATCGAGCAGGCCCTTGGTATAGGGGCGGCCCTGGCCGCGGGCATCGTCAATAACGGCCTGCGCCTCGCGGTAGGTAAGCCGCCGCGCCGAGCGAATAACCGTGTTGGCAAAGCGGGCGCCTGTAACCCGGCCATGGCGGTCGTAGCGAATAAAAGCGCTTTTGGTAAGCCTTGGCTGCTCTTGCTGCAGCGAACAGACGCCATTGGAGAGCAGTTCAGGCAGCATCGGAATGACCTGCCGCGGAAAGTAAATGCTGTTGCCGCGGCGGCGCGCCTCCATATCGAGCGGCGATTCAACGGGCACAAAATGGGCCACGTCGGCAATGTGTACGCCAAGTTCCCAGGCGGCGGGTCCGGGCCGCTGCGAAAGTTCCGGGCCTAAAAGTTCTTCCACATCGGCGGCGTCGTCGCTGTCGTCGAGCAGCGGGCGCAGGCTGATGGCATCGTCAAAGTCGCGGGCGTCGTCGGGGTCTATGGTGATAATTAATTCGCCGGTGAGGTCTTCGCGTTGGCCTGCGGCGGTGGGTTCAAACTGCACCGCCGCCTGCCGCGCCTGCTCCAGTGCTTCAGGCGGAAATTCGCCCGGCAATTCAAACTGGTGAATGATGCTGGCAAGTTCCACTTCAGGCTCGCCGCGCGGGCCTAGCACTTCAACAATAACGCCTTCGGCCGGTTTGCCCGGGGCCGCATAGCGCAGCAGTTCAACGACAACCTTGTCGCCAATGGACGCACTTTTAGCGCCCGGGTCGTGCACCACAATGGGAGCCTTGTGTACGTTGCCATCCGGAATAACCACCCACGCATTAAGCTCCTGGGCTAACGTGCCGACGCTGCGGTTGCTGGCCCGGCGCAAAATATCCACGACGCGGCCCGCGGTAGATCGGCCGCGGTCGTCGCGTTTGCCGGCGGCCACGAGTCGCACCAGTACCAGATCGCCGTTAAGCGAGCCAGCGGTGTCTTGCGCGGGGATAAAAATATCATCGCGGCCATCGAGTTTAAGCGGGGTTACAAAACCAAAGCCGCGCATGGTGGAATGAAAAATGCCCGCAAACTCATCCTGGCGGCTGGGCAGCTCAATGGCAGCGCCTGAGTCGCCGGGCACCACGCGGCCCTGGCGAATAAGCTCTTCTATGGCCTGGTCAAAAGCGGCGGCTTCTTCACGGCCCGGGTTGATGCGCCGCCGCAGCTCGGCAACGGGCAGCGGCCCGCCGGCTTCGGCCGCCAAATGATTTACAATGATGTTCTTAAAACTGTCAGCCAATGCAGGCTCTCCGAAAAACCTATAAAAAGTATATCGCGCCTTGCGGTTGGCAGCATCCTGCGGGCCAGGAGCCATACTCACGGCCCGCCAATGGCCAATTCGCCGGCGAAGGGCGTTGTGCCGCAGGCGTGCCGAAGGTTTAGCACGGTGCGCCTGCAAATACCGGGGTATCTCAAAGGCACTTAAAGGCTACGGAGTGTAAAAAACGCCGGGGCAACAGGAGGTGCGGGTTTGAGGCTTGCCTCAGTAACAGGGAGTTATGCTACGGTGTTGCAGGGATAAATGCAAATGCGATTGTGCCGCTGCGCGACGGTTGGCGCGCAGAGGCGCAGAGCACGCGGAGACGACGACGGGGTTGATTTACCACGAAGAAACCAAGGCACGAAGAGTTGTTGGGCGCTGCGGCGATGGGGTTAGCCACAGGGTTCACAAAGGCGCACAGAGATATTTACTGATGTTAAGAGGTTAAGGCGCTGCGCGACGGGTGGCGCGCAGCGGCGCAGAGGACGCGGAGACGACGACGGGGTTGATTTACCACAAGGGCACCAAGATGTTCTCTTGTTTGTCAAACCAATCTTTTTCAATCGTGTGCTCATGTTGGGTCCTCGGTTAAGTTCGCGATTTTCTGGTTCAAGCGGCCGCTTCG
>JABEVB010000181.1 GCA_013044165.1 Phycisphaerales bacterium | reverse complement strand
GAGGTAATTGAGGATATAAAAGACTTCACTCTTATTCTCCAGTGAGAAAATCTGGCGCGAGCGACCACAATGGCAGCATCGCCCTGCACAGCCGCAAAGCTGGCATTATGAATGGATGGGAAGTCTGAGAGTTTATCAGTCCGGGCCAAAAAGACAAATGCACTTAGCTGTATACGATGTTCCCATCAACACCAGCGAAATGTTGTTATTTGCTCTGCCGCTGTTATGGATAATGCGGTACCGCAGTATGCAAAAACGCCGCGAGTTCGGCTGCTGTCATGGTATGGCCTATGATGATTGCGCGGCCGGTGTTATCGGCGATTATAACAGTGGGAATTACCTGCTGTCGGTAGCGTGCCAACAGTTTGCCGCCGCTGCGAGTGCTGGTGTCTATTGATAGCGGAACAAAATGCTGTTTTACCAGTTGCTGTACCTTGGCGTCGGGCCAAACCGAGGCTCGCATCTGGCGGCATGGAACACACCAGTCAGCCCAGAAATCAATCAAAATAGGGCGGTGCAGGGTGCGAGCCTGAGCCTTCGCCATTTTAAGACTCGTAAGCCAACGAATATTGTCAGGGCCTTGGGTCAGACCAATGTAGGGGGCGACGTACCGGCGAAACAGTGGCAATTGGATAATAGCTACGACGGCAATTAATGCTACGGCAACAACAATAACGGTTCGGGCACGGTAATAGTTCCGGCCAGCATGGCTTGTTGGCGTCGGATCAGGCTGTGGGTGTGTGCCGAGTGTCATAACAAAGAAGATACCACCTGCGAACTTTGCGTCCAAATGCTTGCGGAGGGAGATGGACCTGCTGACTTGCCCGGAGGCCAAAGTTCGATGACTTTGAAGAGACGCCGACGGTGCACGGCATTGTGGGCTTAAAGGACGTTCCTTGAATGCCGAATCACTGTACAATTCACTTCATGTCCAACGACGGAACAGCAAAGCATGTCGCGACCGAGATTGTGCGGCAACTCCAGCAAGCGGGATATGTTGCTTACTTTGCCGGTGGCTGCGTGCGCGACCAGATTATGCATCTTGAGCCGAAAGACTTCGACGTCGCCACCTCTGCACGGCCAGCCCAGATACTCCAACTGTTTCCTCATGGGCAAAAGGTCGGAGCTGCATTTGGCGTCATCCTCGTGCGCAAGCGGGGTTGGCCCATTGAAGTGGCAACCTTTCGCTCGGATGGCCGCTATGAAGATGGACGCCATCCGGTGGACATTTCATTTGCAGATGCCCAGGGCGATGCCCACCGGCGCGATTTTACCTGCAATGGTCTGTTCTGGGACCCGATTGCCGATGTACTGCACGACTATGTAGGCGGCCAAGCTGATATTCAAAACAATATCCTGCGGGCGATTGGCGATGCCGCCGCCCGGTTTGCCGAAGATCACTTACGCGTCCTTCGGGCTGTTCGTTTTGCCGCACGGTTGGAGTTTACCATCGAGCCGACAACCTGGCATGCCATGCAGCGGGCCGCAGTGGATATTTCGGGGGTGAGCCGTGAGCGCATTGGCGAAGAGTTACGGCATATTATGCGGCATCCAACGCGGGGTCGGGCGGGTCAATTATTGTTTGAGTCTGGCTTGCTCTCCCATATTTTGCCCATTGCCACGGCTAACGATGGCGGGCGGCACCAGAGATACCTCGGCGGCCTGCCGGCACACATCAGCTTTGGTGCGGGGTTGGCCGCGCTTGTTTTAGAGTTTTGCCCAGCCGCACCGGCCGCTCGACAAACCGCCGACGCCCTTCGTACGGCCCTCACGCTCAGTGGCCACGAGACGGCCGATGTCGGATGGCTCCTGGAGAACCTGGCGGTACTGGAGAACTGGCGCGATTTGTCGCTTGCCCAGTTCAAACGCCTGTTGGCCCATCGGCTAAGCGATGATCTGCTGGCGCTTTACTTCACGCGAGCGCCGGAGCAGGCCGATATTCTGCGGCATCGCATAGCGGAACTTCGCTCCGATGGTGTAGCACCGGAACCATTTGTAACCGGTGAAGATTTAATTCAGCTTGGTGCGACGCCTGGTCCGCAATTTAAGCAGTGGCTTTATGCTCTCTATGACATGCAGCTTGAGAATCGCTTGCCGGATCGGACCGCGGCCCTGATGGCCGCTCGTAAGATGCTTGGAGGAGAAGCCGCGGGCGGATAAATTACAAAGGTGCGGCGGTTATACTGCTGCGGTTAGACCGCTCGCTTTGGCGTGCGAAAGTTTATAACTCTGATGGAGCATAATTATGGCGGAAGTGATTCATGGGCATGGCCCGCAAACCACATCACATGGAACTGCCGGGCGTCCGGCTGCCGAGGCTCAGCCGGCCCCGGGTGGTAAGCCAGCCATGCGCCGGCAGTTTATTTCGTTTGCGTTTTACAAGCTGATGGCTGATTTCCGGCGGTTGCCGCAGGAAGAGCAGCGATCCATGCTCGGCGATTTGGTGAGCCTCATCGGCAGAAACGACACTTCCAAAATGCTCCTGCTTACGTATAGCTGCGTAGGCACACGGCCTGACGTTGATTTTATGCTCTGGAAAATCAGCTACGAGGTTGATCATTTGCAGGAACTCTCCGCCGCTATGAACCGCCTGCCCATTGGCGGATATTTACTCTCGCCCTACAGCTATCTTGCCCAGAGCAAGCGAAGTACGTATGTGGATAAAATTGATCCATCGCACGACGACGTTCGCACCAACCTCGTGCCCGGTCGGCGGAAATACAATTTTGTGTATCCGTTTGTCAAAACGCGCGATTGGTACCTGCTGAGCAAACCAACGCGTCAGGGCATTATGGATGAGCATATTGCCGTAGGCACCAAATATGCTTCGGTCAAACTTAACACCACCTACAGCTTTGGTCTGGATGATCAGGAGTTTGTGGTGGCATTTGAAACCGACAAGCCCGATGATTTTTTGGACTTGGTGCAGGAGTTGCGCGAAACCGAAGGCAGCCGTTTCACGCTGCGCGATACGCCTATTTTCACGTGCGTGCAAACGCCCATGGCTGATATTGTAAAGCAGTTGGCCAACGTATAACGGCGGCTTGGCCCCAAATCAGCGAGGCAGTTGTTGGGCAGCCTGCTTGCCTAACTCACGGGCGGCTGCGAGAAAGCTGTCGTAATTGGTTCGCATTTCGGCCAGCGAATCGCCGCCGAACTTTTCAACCATGCTGCGGGCAATTTCAAAGGCAATGACATTTTCCACCACCACCCCGGCCGCCGAGACGGCGCATACATCGCTGCGCTCATAGTCAGCCTTGCCGGCGGCTTTGGTGTTGAGGTCCACACTGGGCATCGGCTTTTTTAGCAAAGTGCTGATTGGCTTCATGGCGGCTCTTACCACAATGGGCTGCCCGTTGGTCATGCCGCCCTCCAAGCCGCCGGCATTGTTGGTTTCGCGGACAAATCCAAGATTGGGGCTGTTTCGCTGGGCGGGGTCGTACATAATGGGATCATGCACTTCGGAGCCGGGGATTTCGGCTGTTTTGAACCCCAGCCCAATCTCGACTCCTTTGATGGCCTGAATGCCCATGACCTCCGCGGCAATACGGCTATCGAGCTTCCAGTCCCAGTGCACACAACTGCCCAGCCCGATGGGGCAGCCATAGACACGGGTTTCAACAATGCCGCCAAGGGTGTCGCCCTCGATTTTGGCTGCCTTAATCAAGTCAATCATAGCCTGCGAGGCCCGCTCATCCGGGCAGTAAACCTCGCTGGCGTCGCGTCGCGTCAACAAGTGTTCGGGTGCGTCAGACGGGCTGACATTGGCCGCGGCACCGGCAATTCGGGTGACAAACCCCACCACGCTGATGCCAAAAGCGCTTAGCAGCGAGCGGCAAAGCGCACCCACGGCCACCCGGTTGGCTGTTTCGCGGGCACTGGCGCGTTCCAGGGTTTCGCGGCAGTCGGTGGTAAGCCACTTAATAGAGCCGGCAAGGTCCGCGTGGCCCGGCCGCGGCTTAACCAGAGCGGGGGTGTCGTCGAGGCGACTGTCTTTGTTGACAATTTGCAGCACCAGCGGCGAGCCGATGGCCTTTCCGTGCCGTACGCCGGTCAAGAAGGCAGCCGTGTCGGTTTCGATACGCTGCCGTCCTCCGCGACCATAGCCGCCTTGCCTTCGCCGAAGCTCGGAATTAATTATTTCTGCGTTAATTGGCAAGCCTGCGGGGAGGCCTTCAATGATGCTGATAAGAGCCGGTCCGTGCGATTCACCCGCGGTTCGATACGTTAGTGTAGCCATGGACGGCATGATACCAAATGCTGCTACATAGCGCAAGGCGCATGAGGGGCGTCGGGGGGCTTGGTGATATTATGGCCGGGATTTCATCAGCTTTAATCCACGGTGGCTGGCGAGCAGAGATTGAACAAAAATGCAAAGTAATTATTGTCGCCGCGCCACCAGATCAACAAGTGCGGAGACGCCGACATGGGCGGTTCCTTCCCGCAGGGGGGCATCGTAGCTGGAGAGTTTTATGATTTCCAGGGATGTAAATGCATCGCGAAGTAAGTCTTCGGTATAGCAGTGCGCTGGATCGGATGGCCCTCCAGTGGCGTACTTTATCTGTTCGGGGCGATATCCGTGTACCAGCAGCACGCCGCCCGGCCGCAGCGCCGCAACCATTTGGGCGAAGAGTTTTGGCCGATCCGCCGGTGTTACAAACTGAATAAATACAGCCACCACTGCGTCGTAAGTGGCTCTTGGCCAAGACCAGCTTAAAAGATCAGCTTGTTCAAAGTGTACCTCAACCCCGCGCTGGATCGCGAGCTGTTTGGCGCGGGCGATAGCCGTTGGGGAGATTTCCACAGCATGGACATCAGCACCCTGGCCGGCAAGAAAAACACTGTTGCGTCCTTCGCCATCTGCTACAGATAACACGCGTGCTCCCGGCTGAATTAAGGAGGCATGCTCTACAATAAATGGGCTGGGTTCGGCACCGAAAAGCAATCCGTTACAAGCGGCGTAACGCTCGTCCCATTGTTGTGCGAGTTTGGTATGTGGCATCCCTTAATCCCGTATACAAGATACGCCGTCGCGGTGGCGTTTGCTTTTGATATTCAGCGACGGCTCCGCCATTATGTAAGGATCGCAACGAGGAGGCAAGGTTGCGGGTGTCGTAGCGGGACAATGCTCCCGGCAAAAGCGGGCAAGCAGTGGCGTCGCGCCTTTGCCACTTGAAGAGATTAGCGGTGGGTAAATAAATGAGCGGTTAAACCGGAGCAGGCCACCAGAAAAGAAAGGATTGACGCATGGGACAAAAATATAGGTGAAGATGTTGAGGGGCGGGAGCGGTCTGCGCATTATTCAAAAAAATGAAAAATTCTTAGTGGCACCAACCGATCCGGGACCATCAGGCTGCCATTTGTTAAAACTGATGAAATATGCGGGCTAACAGCAGTAAGCAGTTACCCGTGGTGAATCTACCATTGCCTCCGCCAAATTAGTCATGCATCACCATGACATTGTCGGTGAGAGTTGTTATGCTTTCCAATTGTTTCTGTGTATAATTAAGTGGTCTACAGGAAGTTGCTTATGAAAACTACTGATGATCGCCCATCTCTCCGTCTTACTCTACGATTGGGTTTTACGCTCGTCGAACTTCTTGTGGTCATTTCTATCATTGCTATCTTGCTTGCTCTGCTGCTGCCGGCACTTAGCCGCGCCAAGGAACTGGCTCTGCGTACCGAGTGCGAAAGCAATTTACGACAATTTGGCCAAGCTCTTTTTGATTATGCTGACAATTACCGAATCTATCCGAACCAGTATGAGATACACATCGGAGACGCAATAACCGGGCCGTCTTCTATGGTGACCGCTAGTGGAAGTCAGGGACCTGGTTTTAGGACCTTTTCATATCCTAATGCTCTAACTGGCTGGGAGGGGGACGCCCTGATGCAGTTTCTTGATCCCGGCATCGGCCACGACCCCACCCAACCACTCCCCGCGGCAGTCAGCGTGTTAACTTGTCCGGATCTGCCTATACCAGCACCCGTGACCCTTGCTACAGAACATCAAGCCGTGCCTGCAGCATTCAACCATTACCCCTATTTCTGCTGTCTCTATCGCGACACCTGTTATGGCAACGGTGGCTATAAGTATGGCTATTACGATGAGATCGGATATGTGTATCTTGGCGATGCGTTCAGTTGGGGTAATGACCCTATCGCGACTATGCCTGGTGGGAAAATGCATTCCCCTTTTCATCCATCAGACGACCCCAATTGGCCGCTGGCCGCTGATGATATAACAACGAAATATTACCCTTACAGCGCTACAGCTCATCTTACGCCATCGGGCCAGCCGGCCGGCGGCAACGAACTTTATAACGACGGCCATGTCGAATGGAATGCCTGGGACAATGGCACAGGAAAGCAAATGACTATGCATTACTTTGCCCCTGCTGTTAAAATATTGTATCTTTATTGGCGCGACTCCATGAATGAGCCATAAAATAGTGCTGTTAATAAATCCGGTACGGTAAAGATCGTTCATCAGCAGAATCATCTGTTTCGGAACCGGGCCATTATAATCACATATCCTCTATATCGCCGAGTTGCTCCACGATTTATTTTTAAACTTCAATGCGCCGTAATGACGGCCATATTGATTGGCAACCCAGGGATGAAGGTCCTGGTAAAGAAATGGATTGGCATATCAACGTCAATGGCAGAGCCACAGACGACTGCTACTTCCTCACCTGACGCGATAATAGGGATTACGCCCCTTTCAGGGTCGGCTTTTTCTAAATCGCATGCCGCGCATTTGTAAATGCACGGCTATTAAAAATCAGCTTTTCAGCTGCGGCGCACATATCTGAACCCTGCATGAAGCCACCCCATAAAGCTGCACGCACCCCTGGACCCTGATGGGGTACAGGCGAATAGTCCCAATGCATCGGGATTAACAAACCCATGAAAATGCCGCCGTCCACAGAAGTTGCCCCTGTAAGGGGTCATTGTTCTTCAGGGGCAGATGTTCCACCGCCGGGGGCGGGCATGGCATGCTATTGCACGGGTGTGAGGGTAAAGTCCTTGATCGTCAGGCCCGGCGACTTCACGGCACGTTCAAAGTGCAACTGGTTATTCCCCTGGGTCAACTTAATTGCGACCGGGCCAATCGTTTTCCACATTCCCGCGGTATAGGGCACGGGGATGTCAATTGGCGAAGCGGCATGGTTAACGGTCAGCAGCAAATGTTGAGGAGGCCTTACGATCACCACATTCGCGGTCAAATTGTATGTTGCGCTGCGCGGCGCGTTAACGATGTATGAAAACTGCTCGGGCTTATTCCACGTCACATTGCAGTGCATCTGCATGCCGCCCAGAAAGCTTTTTGTATAGGAGATACCATACAAACTCTTTACCGGCTGACTGCACGCTACCGCTGGAATGTGGATCACACCATTCTGGTCAATGGAAATCTGCAGTGCCGACGCGGGGACTGGGGCATTTTCAACCATCTGCGCCTGGGTTGGGCCATATATCTTGGCCAATTGCGTATCGGTCAAGCCGGCGGGAAATTGACCTGAAGCGACGATTGTGCGTTCTTCATTGTCGGCCAATGCGTACCACAATCCTCCCTTGCCCGGAATGAGGCCGCTGGATGGTTCTTCGCCCAGGGCGGCACCCACCCATTGGGCGCGGAGCACCATCATAAACTCTTTGGGAAGACGCCGCGCCTGCGTTTCCCGGTAAAACACGGAGCCACGGTGATGATTCCAAGAATCCCATTCCCATGGGCCACCGAGCTGAACGACCCAGCCGTTGGGAGTCCAATGGGCCAGGGCGCCATGCCCAGGTTCGCGAAAACCCCATGTTGGGATTCCGAAAGAACGTTCGGCCAGACGACTGATAAAAGCTCGGGGGCCGCACTCCCCACCACCGGCGAGAATTTTCTGCATATATAAACCGGGAACAATACTCCAATTCGGATGACTGTAGCCGACATCCGTATGAACCAGGTTCATATAGCGCGAACCATAGTCTTTCATGAAAATGTATTCGGGTTCATAGTTCCGCAGCATGGTACGAAACCAGTCGGCTTCCTGGTCTGAATACGGATCATTGGTAATTCGGCGGCAGTCCCATGTGGTCATGATGGGAAATTGCGGGTCCAGCTCTTTGTGGAGATAGGCCTTTTGAAAATTCAAAAAGCGCGCAACCGGGTCAATTGCGGGATAGAACTTCGGTGGGCCGTCATGCATTACCTCTTGCTCCAGACTGGTTCCCATCGCCAATCGCTGCAGAATACCATGCGCTGCCAGTGGGCTGGCCCGCTGAATTTCGGTATATATCTGCATGGTTCGGCCGTAGTCGCCATTCCGGGCGCCATCCGCCACCTGCATTTGTTTCATCAGAGCGGGATCGTTGAGCAATTGGTTGATTAACGCTTCATTTGCCGGAGACTGCTGTGCAAAAGCCGCGAGCTTGGCCGGTGTGCCGTCGGCGATGACCGACGCTTTAATCAACTGCGCCTGGAGGGTAGTACTGGCTAAAAAGGGGTTTGCCATGTCCAAGATGGGTGCGCCCACCTGCATACAAGCCGCAATGCCGGCGGCATACGCTTTGTTGTTTTGCCGGTAGGGCTGGGCCTTTGCTTCCGCCCGATAAACCCTCATGAAGGGAACCGTCAAGCCGGGGTCTAAAGTGGGCAGCGCTTGCGAAATCTGATGGCGCAGGTGTTTGAGAGTAGCGGCATATTGCGCCTCCAATTGCTGACCGTGGGGCGTCAGTTCAACCTGCGGAGCCGTTTTAGCTTGCGCCGAGGTTATGGTGGCAACGAAGAATATTGCGACAAAAATAGATAGTTTGATTGCATACCATGGTTTCATGTTTGCCAACCTTTCCGTTTAAAGCAATTTTCAGCCACAGAGGCGCCGTCTTGGGCCGGACGGGTTAAGACCGACCGTTTGTTAACGTTAGCAATATAGCTCATATTCCGGCCTGGGGTCAAGTTTTTTGAACCGCCCCTGACGCAGCACAGAGCGACCCGATCGGATCGGCAATGTTGAAATCCACCTGCGAGCAAGTGCTGGGATATAAAGTCAGGCCTCTTGCCGGCATTTCAAGCGCACGGGCATTCTGCCCGAAGATAAAGCAGGCGAGACGCCTGCTTTACACGTTACACCCCACCGTACCGCAGGCATCTTGCCTGCATCCCACATTTGTAGCAAAAAAAAAGCACCCCCGGTCTTACAGGAGTGCTTCCTAATTATCAGAGTCGCATCAAAAATCAAACATTATCCGCGGGGCAGGCGATTTTCACGCTTGCGGCCCAAAAGCAGAAGGCCCAAGGCACCCACCGCGAGCAGGCCCAAGGTTGCTGGTTCAGGAGCAGTAGCCGTCAAAGAAAAGGCCGATATGGTACCGTCATAATTGTAACCAAAACCGACATTCTTGATCGCTGGTGGGGTGCTATAGGTAATCGTAGTGGAAGGATTTGTCAGGTCTCCTTGGATTACAGCCGATGATGTCCACTTTGCACTCATTGTATTTAAGGTAATAATGAGCGTCTGTTTGCCATTATCGGATGTGGTTCCAAAATAAATGGGGCCACCGGCCGTACCTACACCAGGGAAAAACTGCGGTTGGTTAGAGCCAGTGCCACTGACCAGGCCCCAAGAATAAAGACTCCCGTAACCTGTTATTAATGGGCTAGTGCTGGCAAAACCAAGCGCATCCCATTCGGGCGTTGAAGCTGTGATGCTAATAGTCGCGGTAAGTGTATAGATATAGTTTTGCTGCGGCGTGAAGGGAAGGTATATATAGTTACCGCCGTTTTTCTCGTACGCTCCGCTGCCGGTGGTTGTAATCGTCGTGCTGCCTGCCCAAACGGCGTTGGCCGTCCCGCCCGCATATGCAGCGGACGCCTGCACGGGTTGGCCATTCAGCTCGGTGCCGCTGGCCTGCACAAAATTGTCTGAATAGATTACAGTTGCGGAAGCAGCTCCTGCGGACATTGTTACTCCAGCCATTGCCAATGCACCGGCCGTCAAAAGAGGGCGCGAAGACTTGAACAACATAAAAAACTCCTTCTGCTCCCTCTGGGAGCAACTCTACTTGCCCATTGTTCCGCCTGGGCTGTGCGGTTTGCCACACACGATGGCAATAGAGACGAGACGGGCTTCACGGGCAGATACCGCAGCCATCTCGGCTGGTTTAGAGCAACAGCTCCATTGCTCGATATCCGAACGATATGCGAGTATATATCATTGGCGAAAGAAGTCAAGTGCTAAATGCAAGAAATCTTGATATTTTTTTTGTGATTTGTTTATGTGATGTAATATGTCGTATTAATAAATAAAATCCATTTATGAATGATTCTATGAAGGGTGAAGGTGCCTGCTATGAAGCATTGTTCGCCTGCAGCGGCTTAAGTTCCGTAGCGGTATTATGCCCTGAATTACTGTCATTATGCTTTCTTGCGTAGGATGGCTTCCTGCCGAGGAGCGATTGAACGCTTTCGAATCTCATTGGTAGTCAAACAAGCTCGAACAGGAAAAGAGCATGCAACCAAGGCTTGGTGGACGTAAAGCGTATGAACATAGAAAAATGGGCGGTTGCGCTTACTGGCGTATTGAAATGCGCCCGATAGGACTCGAACCTACGACCTGCGGTTTAGGAAACCGCCGCTCTATCCAGCTGAGCTACGAGCGCCTGTGCTGAAGGTAGTTTATCGCAAGAGGCACAAATAATCCCGTATACCGTGGCGTGCTGCCATGCTTACAAGGTGGCGGCAAACCACCTCGATGAACCATCACGCCGCATGCGTGCAATGGGTGACGGGCTGGGATTCAAAACCGGCTGAAATTGTGCTGCACCTGAACATAGGTAAGCAACAGATAATTGCGACCTTGGTAGTATGTCACCTGGCCACTGATGCGGAAATTGATGTTCGTACCTTTGGTTTTCTGGTCGGTGATCATCATCTGCAGGAAATGGCACGGCAGGAGCATAATGGATGGCGCATGGCGCTGCAGGTTTGGCGCGGTAAACACAAAGGTCCATTCATGAGTGACGGGGTCAAAGGTCAGCCGGCCATTTTGATTCCAAATATACGTTCCTTCGCGCAAAAGTGGAAATTGCTTTTTGCCGATATTGTTGGGCAGAAGAGCGCCCTCCATGGCGGAGCCGTGAAGGTTGGCCGGCAATTCCACAGGCGCCGAAATATGGTGAGACAGCAGTGAACGCAGCAATACCTCCGGGTTTTTTGGGGCTGTTGTTGGCACCGGCGCAGAGCCGGTATTACCGTGACGAGCTGGGGCGCCAACTACCCTGATGTCGGGCAAAGCAAAAAGATAGCGCCTATGCTGAAAGACCATTACGCGTCCACTGATGGCAACATGTGGATAGCGAGGCGCGGCGTACTGCAGCAGTTCCAGCGATTCGGATGGTAGTATTCGCATGGACTTGGGCCACCCTGGTTGGGCCTTGTCGAAAACAAACAGATTGGTAACAGACCCTTTTTGCACATCGAGATGGCCTTGGGCATCTGCGACGAGCGTGCCTTGAGAAGGGGCCTTTGGCGCTACGGGCTTTTTTATATGCGGCTGAACTTTGGCAGCTGCGGAAGGTTGGGATGCTGCGACTGTTACCGCCTGTGTGGCTGCGGCAGCCGAGGATTGATGGCTCATCGCGAGCGCCGGCTGAAGAGCCCACAAAAGGACTGGCACAAGTAAGGTAATGCTCAACCGGGTTGGGCATTTATGAAGGGCCGTGGCGTGATTTTTTGAGGGTAGCATTGGTTGGCTTCCTTAGCGGTTACGAAAAACCGGGTTATGCGATGATTGCGGCTTACGGCACAACCGCAGTGGCTTCTATTTCTACCAGGGCGGCATCATCAATGAGCTTGGCAACCTGCACCATGACCGTCGCCGGCCGCACGTCGCCGAAAAACTCGCCATGCACCGCTGCAACCTTTTCCCAGTCGGCGATATTGGTAACGTACATGCGGGTCATGACCACGCAGGAGAGGTTGGCATCTAAAGTCTCAAGCGCTGAGTTAATAATTTGCAGGCTCCGGCGGGTTTGAGCTGCTACATCAGGATTGAATGTTTTGTCTGCTTCAATGCCGACCGTGCCGCTCACATATATATGCCGATCGCATTTTATGGCTCGGCTGTAGCCAATTTTAGGCTCCCACGGGCTGCCGCTGGAAGCCGTCAGCCGGCCATTGCGTTCAATAATTTTAAATTCCGCGGCCTTGGGTGATGCGTTAGACATAAGGCTCCTGAGGCTCCTGTTAAACAACCAAGCTGTTTTGGCACCGCCAAAGAGCGGGCTTTCTTGAGAAGTTATAACCGTTTCGAGGACGGCTGGCGACAAGTCGCTGGACGCCAAGGCCGTAGTTGGCTAGATTCTTACCTATGGAAAACGAAACACAAGACATTGTCCCGGCAGAAAGCGTTGCACAGTCTACGGTTGAGGTCGCGGCCGCAGCTCAGGCGGCGCCAGCCGAGGAGTCGGCTCCGCAAATAGAGCTGTCTGAACAGATGCCGCTGCGGCAGGTTGTGGAGGCAATATTATTCTCGACGGATATGCCATTAAGTGCAGGTAAGCTTGCCCAGACCGTAGGCTTGGACAGCAGCAAGCCTGTACGCGACGCGGTAGATGAACTCAACCGCGACTACGCCGCGCGAGAGGCCGCGTACCGCATAGAAGAACGGGCCGGGGGGTATCAACTGCTTACGTTGCCGCAGTATTCGGAATACATCCAACGGCTGATGAAGAAAAAAGAAGAAGGGCGGCTCACTCCCGCCGCGCTCGAAACATTGGCAATTATCGCCTACAAACAGCCCATTTTGCGGGTAGACGTGGAAGCGATTCGGGGTGTGGCCTGCGGCGAAGTTATTCGCTCGCTTATGGAACACAATCTGGTGAAAATTACCGGTCGGGCCGAGGAAGTGGGCCGGCCCATGTTGTATGGCACCACCAAGCATTTTCTGGAAGTATTTGGTTTGGGCAGCCTGCGCGACCTTCCGAAGGCCGAGCAGCTCAAAGAGCCAAAGTAACAACCATACCAGCCGACAGCGAGCATGGGGGCTGCAACTTAGACGAAAGCCCAACGCTCAAGCCGGAATAACAATTTATGGCGTACGAGCGGCGGGGCAGGTTGCGTTTGTCAGGTAAGCTCGCGGTTGCGAAACATAGCCATCGCAACGCCGAGCGCACCGCCAATGTAGAGCACGCTGTAGACGCAGGCAAGACCAACATACTGCCATATCTGCGATAGCGTGGGGCCGCCCTTGACGTAGTGCTGGCCGACGGTAAAGGGCCGATAGACCAGGCATTGGTTCAAATCAAAATTGCTTAAATATGGAAGCAGATAGCTGGCGGACACAGCCAAACCCTGCCAAGGCTGGCCGAGGTGCAACAGCGGAACAAACCGAGTGAGATTGGCCCCGATGTACAAGAGTACAATCACGGTCATGTTAAGTGCGAGGCTGTAGCGGGTGGCAATGGCGATACTGATGGCCGCCAGCGTGCACAGTTCGCCAAACTGCAGCACAAACGCCGGAAGCAATGCAATAACCCCTCGAAGGTTATCCCAGAAAAGCAGCGCCTTGCCCTGGGAGCCTGCTACGGCAATGTCTATACGTTTGTCGGAAAAGAACCTTAAATACGAGCCCAGCGCCGCGGTCATGGTGGCAATGCCCAGCACCACGAGTATCAGGAGCACAATGCCCGCATATTTGCCCAGCACCACCTGCCAGCGGGCGATGGGTTTGCTCATGAGGGTGAGCATGGTGCGGTCTTCAATTTCTTCATCCACAACTTTGCCGGTGGCAAAAACCATAATAATCAGCGAGAACATCAGGGCAAATGACAGCGCAACATCTCGAAACATTTTGGTGTCTTCGCCAAAGGTGTTGAACGGCACAAACGAGGTAATAGCAATGGCGGCAATACACAGTATGAACACGATGATTGTAAACGGCTGGAAAATAGCCTCGTAATAGGTAACACGCGCGATAGCGCCTACGCGGGAAAACCCCATGAGTTGCAGCAGCACATACTCCACAATGCCTGGAAGGGCTACTGCGGCTGCTATGGTTAGGCTTATCGCTCCCCAGTAGCGGAGAGTTTCGGCATAATTGGCGGCCACATTAGCTGCGTGCAAGGCGCCGCCCTTGTTGCCTTTGCCGGCCAGAGTGCTCAGGCCGGTGAGCTGCTCGGCGCGGGTAAAGGCATGACTTTCGAGTGCGTAGGTGCCGGCGGCAAAGAGGACCACAAATGTCAAAATGAGAAGGTACGTTAAGTGAGGACGCTTCACAGGACACTCCAATTGTCCGCAGGCCGCCGGAAGGCTACGCCGCGCTTCCATCAGGCCCAAGGGTGGCTAGTATATCACTTTTACGGGGCCGACAAGGCCTTCAGGTGGGGCGGTTGTTTGTACAACGTTTAGTATAAAGCCGGCAAAGCGCTCTCGCAGGTCGCGCACGAGTTGGTCAATGTCCTGGTCGTATCCTTCGGCGACCAGTTCTACGGTTCCGTCGGCCAAGTTACGGACCGTGCCGGAGAACCGCAATGGCTTGGCAAGTTCACAGGCCGTGTAGCGAAAGCCAACGCCCTGAACGCGTCCCGCAAATATAACAACCCGCCTGGTTACGCTCATGGTTCTACCGGCCTCTGTGGCTGTGGTGGGGCAAACCATAATCGCCCCAAAATATTTATCGGCTGCCTGGGGGCAAGGGTATGAAAATGTCAGAGCGCCGGGCGGCGAGGGTTGCGTCACCGAAATCTTAGAGCCTGTTTGAAAACTCCGGCGGGATCGTCTTGCGGCCCAGGGCGGCCGTCTGCTGCGTTCTCGCTCCTCGCCATATTTTCGAATATGCCTCG
>JABEVB010000180.1 GCA_013044165.1 Phycisphaerales bacterium | reverse complement strand
GGAGGGCGAAATCTCCCGGCGCTGGCCGGGACAGGCCTCTGTGGCCGGGAGCCAAAGATCGGGGCTCTCGCGGCGCAGCCGCGCGGCCAAGGTCAAAAGCCTGCATAAGCTGCTACACGCCCCGTTGAGAACCATCTTACGCAGACACATTGTATCCACGCTTCCAAAGTACTATGATAAGTGACGTGAGCTGAAATGCGACGGCAGCCGACAAGGATTGTCGTTGTTTTTTCAGTCCTTCAGGTGCATACGTGATTACCCCAATAAAACCGGATCGTGCAGCCTGGCTTAAAGGCCCAGGACATGCTTGTTCAACAGCGCCGGCCAATCTGGCTCATCCCTGGAGATTGGTATTGCTTGGACCGCCTGGCGTCGGAAAGGGCACGCAGGCAGAGATGCTCTCGCAGCAACTCCACGCCTGTCACCTGTCTACCGGAGACGTCTTTCGCGCAGCGGCCAAACATCATGACTGCATGGCTTCGCCGGCA
This sequence comes from Phycisphaerales bacterium, assembly GCA_013044165.1. Taxonomy (GTDB): domain Bacteria; phylum Planctomycetota; class Phycisphaerae; order WQYP01; family WQYP01; genus JABEVB01. Next base: position 35,173 of record JABEVB010000180.1, on the reverse strand, counting down.
TTGGCCCAAGCCATTGAATTGATGCATCAAGGCAAACTCGTACCGGATGGGTTGGTGTTTGCTTTGGTTGCCGAACGCACCACCTGCCTCCACTGCAGCGGCGGATTCATATTGGACGGCTTTCCGCGAAGCCTGCAGCAGGCGAACGATTTTGACGCGCTGTTAGAACGCCTCAACCTCCAACTCGATGCCGTCGTGAGCTATACCCTATCTATTGAAGAAACCATCAATCGCGTCTCAGGCCGATTGACCTGCTCCAAGTGTCATACGGTCTATCATCTTGAGAGCAAAGCTCCCGCGACACCCGGCATCTGCGATCGCTGCGGCAACGCACTGACGCGCCGCCACGACGATCATCCTGAAGCCATTCGCGTGCGCCTGCAGGAATATGCAGCCATCACCGAACCACTGGTTGAGCACTGTCGCCAAAAGGGTAACTTACTTAATATTTCGGCAGCAAGTTCACCTGCTGGGGTGCTGGCCACAACCCTCACAGGCCTCTATGCCCTTGCGCACCGATAGCATGCACGTGCAATGCGATAAGCACCGCCATGCTGCAGCCTCATTACCTGTACAGTCGAAACCGGACAGGGCTGGTGGATAGCAACGGACTGCTGTCACCGCGGTTCGGCCCGCTCATAAAAAGATAACCTGCTTTGATTCGCTGATGAGTTTTATAAATGTACCCACACCAACATAATCCAAGCCAGGGTAGGCAATCATTTCTTGAGCTTTAAAGCCCATTACACCCATGGACATCTCACACACATGAATTCGTACACCCAGCTCGCCGGCGTCTTTTATCAACTCTTCCAAGGATTTAACACCGCGGCTCTTCATCACACCACGAATCATCTTCGGCCCGATGCCCGCCATTTGCATTTTAGACAATGGGAGCTTGCGCGAGTCGCGTGGCAACATCCATCCAAACATGCGATCCAGAAATTGTTTATTAACTTTTTTGGTGTGATCGCGCAAAGCGGCTATCGCCCAAAAAGTAAAAAACATGTCAACCTGTATGTCATAGGCGACGGCGCCAAGCGCAATAATAAATGCCGCCATGGTGCTGTCCAAGTCGCCCTGCATGACGCCGATTGCCAGGTGGTCGTTGCCGGCGGACTTTTCAAGTGCCTCCACCCGGGTAATTAATTCAGAAACCTTCTGGTCTAACATGGGAAGTTCAGCGGTTGTCATAAGCATCTCCTTTTGCGTTAGAGACATACATGAGTCCAGCCCCGGCTTGGAGCTTCTGTGCCGATATTTATGCTGCGGCGGCAGGCTCCAAAGCCTGAGCATCCGAACCCTTACCCGTACTGTCGGCCACGGCCTTTTTTACCCCGGCAAGATAAATGGACAGTGGACGATACATAATGTGCGACCACTTGCTGAAAGGGACTTCCACCACCAGCATGGGCACCGCAATAGCCAGGTGAATAACGTAAATAATATACGTCGCCATCGGAAAGCCATTCACCCTGAACACATTGACCATAATGCCCGTCAGAGCAGTCAAAAACAGCATGACCAGAAAAATCCAGTCGCTGGCTTCAGTAAAAAAGTGGATTGGCTCCTTGCGCCGCAAGCGCGAAACGATAAAATCGCCGGTCGGGTACAACAGCGCCACGGTGGCATAATAGCCCCATAGCCGCTGCGGATAATAGAATGGATAAACATGATCCGTCTGGAACCATCGCAGCAGAATAAGTACCAGCGTAAGCATGCTCAAGTAGCCCGACACCAGCAGCAAATGCTTGATCCAACGAATCAAGCTCGGATGAGACCCGCACCTGGCCCATCGCTTTTGAGTGAACAAATGCGCAAAAAATGTCGGAATCTGCCGAATAAAGATCATCGGCGATACGCGCAGCATGTCGCGCCGTCCCAGCGTCCACCAGGTCATGCGAACCGCTCCGGCCAGCAGAAAAAACGACAGCGTCCCGGCCATGATCCAATCACCAAGTTCCACCCACTTTACCGGCGCAAAGGTATTGAGTTCAACGCGATGAAGCACCATCGGCCCGTGAAGAAATACGAAAAGGGCCGTGATGAAAAGCCCCACTAGCACAATGGCAATAATCTCAGTCAATGGATTGCGGTAAAATAGCGACGCCAGACCGGTAAAATCGTAGCGTGACGTGAGATACCGCCTTGACGCCATCATGACCTCAGCCGGATTGGCATTGCGAGGGCAATTCAACGTACAGTCACCGCAAAAGTAACACATCCATGGATCGAGGCTGGACTCAAGCTTTTTCTGTTGTCCGGTCTGAACCAGCCGGATGACACGACGCGGAAAACCTCCGCCTGAGTCTTCCGACATCGGACAGATGGTGGTGCATGTACCACAGTTCATGCACATATCGAGGTCCTTTGCCCCGAACCGCTTCAAATCTACATGAAGCTCGGGATTGAATGGTCCAGCCATATAGCACCTCACAAATTGGCCCGGGTCACTATTATTAAACATGCCCGCAGCCCAATACCGGCCTACCTGCTCTCCGCGGGCACCAGACCGTAACGAACATACGAATCTACCTCGCCCAGCTCGCGCACAACTCCGTATTTGCGCATGGCCGCTAAATGCCATAAAATTTCTTTGCTCGGCATATTCAGTTCCGCCGCGAGGCCCGGCACAGTGGCGGGCTGTGCTTGCAGCAGTTTGACGATGGACTTTCGCGCGGCAAGGAGATCCTTGTGTCTCTTAAGCTTGGCTTCGTCAACGCCGCCCTGCCGCTTGCGAAACTCGCCAAGGGCTTTCTTCTGCTCGGCGGTGAGCGTCTTTTTGGTTGCCATAAAGCACCTCTTTTATGCCGGTACAAGCTCTCGAACCAATCCATCTACCATTTCGTCATACTGATCCAGACGCCAGCCATTGACATTAATGGCGCGATTCGGGCAGACCGCAACACAGGCACCACAGCCTACGCACAATCCAGGATTTACTTCAGCCATCTTTACCGTGCGTCCGTTCCTGGATGTTTCAATAAGCTTTAAGGCCCCATCGTACTGGCATTCCGCCACGCACTGCCCCAAGCCCTCACAGAGGTTTGCATCCACCTGGGCTACATATGGGTTAAGCTCAACATGCTGCTTCACAAGCATAGATCGAGCCTTAACCGCCGCTGCTCCGGCGGCCGCCAGCGTCTCCTGCAAATTCATGGGTGCCTGTGCAGTACCCGCCAGCAGCACGCCATTGACCGAGATTTCGACCGGTCGAAGCTTGGGATGTATTTCCTGGAGAAAACCATCTTCACCACGAGGCAGCTTCAACTGGTCCACAATTTGCTCGCATGGGCCGGGTGTCATTCCAACCGCCAATACCAGAAGGTCCACTTCAATTTCCAACGTCTCGCCCCACGAGAGATAGTCTTTGACACGAATATGCAGCGACGCATCCTTCTCGGCCGTCACCGCTGGTGGCTCATCGCCGTGGTATCGAAAGAATACAACGCCCGCGCGAGAAGCGTCGGTATAGTACTGCTCGTGTCCCCGCCCATAAGCGCGAATGTCCTGGTACAAGTCGTAAACGCGCGTGTCGGCGAAGCGGCTGCGTATTTGCAGGGCCTGATTCAGCACGGTCGTGCAGCACACGCGCGAACAATGCTTGTTCAACCGGCCGTCGGTACCGGGCTGATGCACGCCCTCTACCTGTCGGCTCCCCACGCAATGGATGAATGCCACCCGGCGAATTTCATGGCCGTTAACCTTGAGCATTTTGCCTTCGGGGGCCGCCGCCAGTGCCTCTTGCAGGGCTACCGTTGTCATAACTGCGGGATGTCGTCCAAATAAAAACTCGCCGTCGTGCGGCACATACGGCTGAAATCCCGTAGCCATGATGATGGCCCCGAATGAGACGTTGGTATCGGTCATCGAGCCAGACGGCCCCAGCGGCCCGTGAATCGTCACATCAAAATTACCGACAAAGCCTCCCACCCGCGTAATTTCGCTGCTAAGCAGCACTTCCACACGGCCGGTTGACCGCATGTCGCTTTCAAGTTTAGAAAGTATTTCGCCGGATGCTGCTCCCGTTGGAAACATGCGCTGTGGAGATGCCAGCTTGCCCCCCAGCCGATTGCTCCGCTCGACCAGCAGCACCGACAGCCCGCAGGCGGCCAGGTCCGCAGCGGCTTTCATGCCGGCAGGTCCACCACCCACAATAAGTGCCCGCTGATTATTGGCAAGGCGTATTTTCTCAAGTGGACGTGAATGTCGCACCTTTCCAACCGCCGCGCTGATGAGCGCGATAGCCTTGGCGGTGGCCCCGCGCGGATCATGCTTGTGGGCCCAGGAGCATTGCTCGCGAATATTGACATGTTCATAAAGGTACGCATTAAGCTTGCCGCGCATCACTGCCCCGCGAAACGTCAGCTCATGCAGAAATGGCGAGCAGGATGCTACCACCACACGATCAAGCTTTTCCTGGCGGATATCGTCAATAATGGTTTGCTGCCCCGGATCGGAGCACATGAACGTATGTACCTTCGCCGTGGTAACTCCCGGAATGAGCTTGCACACTTCCGCCACATGGTCGGTGTCAACAACATCAGAAATATTGCCGCCACACCGGCAGATATACACACCTACCCGCGGTTCGCTGGCAGGTTGATTGCCACAGCGTTCAGTTTCTGATTGATTCATGCGGTCCATAAAAGCATCCTCAACGTTGCGCGTTAATATTTAAGTTGCCTCGGTGCCTTCTCGGCAGTCTCCGGTCATACCGCCAGTTCCAGTCGCACCGATCGCCCCCCCCCCGGCTGCGCGCTTTCCTTGCTGCCGCAACGTACCAAATAGCGCGCCGCCACCATGGCGGCGGCACCGGCGTCGGCAATGGTGTCTACAATATCTTTCGGGCCGGCGGCGGCGCCAGCGACAAACACGCCCGGCACATTTGTCGCACATGGACTGGCCAGGTCCGGTGTGGCTACAAACCCATCCTCCCCAATGGTCACAGTTGAAACGCCCGACGGGTTCCACTGCGGAATCATGCCCTGGGCCAGCACCACGAGGTCGTGTTTCTGCCGCCGAACACAATCCACCGACTCCTCCGTCATCTCTACATGAACCATAAGATCATCCGGCGGTGCAACGTCAATGTGCGATACTTTGCCCCGTACAAAGTTAACGCCCATTGCCCTGGCGTTTTGATAGAATTGCTCGTAACCCTTGCCAAATGCCCGAATGTCCATGTAGTAAATGGTGATGTCGGCCGTCGGCAGCGAGCCGGCCAGCAGCATCGCCTGCTTGATCGAATACATGCAGCACACCCGGGAACAGTAAGGAACGCCGATGGTTCGGTCACGCGATCCGGAACATAGCACAAACGCAACGGATTCCGGTATCTTCCCGTCCGAGGGTCGCAACACCCGCCCATACGGACCATGAGGAGCCAGCAATCGCTCCAACGTCAGCGGAGAAATAATATTGGCGCTTTGCGCCGCGCTGTACTGTGGTTTGATGTTAAGGCCGTTGAGTTGAAACCCAGTCGTGATAATCACAGCGTGCGCGGCGATTTGCTCTTGCCGCGGCTGCTGATCAAATTCAATCGCGTCTGTAGGGCAGGCTCGCAGGCATAAGCCGCATGAAAGACAATACTCCGCCTGAAGCACCGCTTTTTGCGGAATGGCGTTAGTAAACGCCACTGAAATTGCCCGTGTTGCTCCCAGCCCCTGCTCAAATGAATCCGCAAATTCAGAGTCGCACGCATATTCGCACAGCCTGCAGCCAATGCACTTGTCGGCATTGACGTAGGTGGGCTTACGCGTGACGGTTACAAGATGGCCATCCCCATCCGGTACAATGGATTTAACCTCCGTATAGGTCATGATTTCAATGTTTTCGTGATGAGCCGCCGCCGACATTTTGGGCGTTGTAATGCAACTCGCGCAATCAAGCGTCGGATACACCTTGCTCAGGCTTATCATGCGGCCGCCAATGCTGGCTTCGCGCTCAACCACCATGACCTTGTAGCCCTGCTCGGCAAGATCGAGCGCCGCCTGCAGCCCGGCAATTCCGCCGCCAATGACAAGTGCATCCGAATATCTTTTTTCTCCTGTTTGAGCTACCATGATTTGCCGCCTTTCATGCTGTCATGCCAACAAGTAAACCCCGCTGCTGTGCCGCGGTATCGCGCATCTCCTGTCGCACGCGTTGCTGAAGCTCGGCGGCAAGTTGCCGATTGACCGGCCCCAGCTTTCGAAGGGCTTCATCCAGTTGACGGACTTCCTTCAGATACGCCGCGATGCACACCGTGCAAATGGCGGTGAGTCGAATGCGGCCTATCTCCAGGCCACCCGCTTTCATACGGCCTGTCAAGCGATCAATCCGCGCGGCAAGCCGGTCGTAGGCGCCGCGATACGGACAATCAGACCCGCAGGCCGCAATCAAAATGCCATCCACTCCATGGGCATAGGCCCGAAGATAAAAATCTTCCGGAAACAATACCGGCGACGGGACGCGAAACACATACACGTTGGCACCATACTCAAGGTGAGCTTTGCCAACGGCATCGGCACCTGGATAGGCACAAGCCTCGGTCGCCAGCACAAGTATTTTTGGAGTAAAGCCTTCCGGAGCCATCACTTGCCCCTTTCATTCAGCGTCAGCGGCGTGCTGCTATTTGCCGCGCTTAACAAAAATGCGATCATGCCCGTCCGCCTCAATCACGCCGAGGAACTCATGCCCCATCTTGTTCGACCATGCGGCAATATCCTTGCGCGAGCCGACGTCATTTGACTTGACCTCCAGCACCTGTCCTACCGCCACCGCCCCCATGCCCTTCTTGGCTTCAAGCAACGGCCCCGGACACGCGGTCCCTCGCGCATCAATTATTTTCGCAGCCGAAAGCTGTCCCAGTGTTGCAGTGTCCATTTGTAATGCTCCTTATCAAATTCGGTCACGCCACGCCTGTTTTGGCGGGCCACAATCTCCATAAACAAACCCATCGGCCGACGCTACCCATGCGCCGAGCGCCGACTTGCAAACCTGCTTTGCGCTGCGTGCCGCTGCTCCAATACCTGAGCAATAAGCTCGGCCGCCTGCATAAACCGCTTATCACCAAGGTGGTAATAGCTGTGGTTGCCCACCTTGGCGCAGCGCACCGCACCAAGGTGGCGCATAATCCGCAGGTGCTGTGATGCGTTTGGCATTGCAATGCCCACCTGCGACGCTATCTGCGATACCGTAAGCGGCCCTTCCTTGAGGCAGCAGAACATTTTTACGCGTACCGCCGAAGCAAAGAGCCGGAAGAATTCGCCCAGCAGCTCACACCGATGGTTGTGATCAAGCTTTTGCATTAGACGCCTCATGTTCATCAATACATCCGCAACTGCATACATATGCAATTACCGATTTGACAATACATATGCACCGACCCGCCTGTCAATGCCTCTTGCGCGCACAACACCACGGCCGTCAATCGCCAGCGGACGGTGCCGAGGCGATTTTCTTCAGCGTCGGCGCGACGCATTAAGGCTAATTGTCAAGTAAATGCACGTTTTTAGAACTTGGGCGAGTTGCCGCATTCTGCCATCCTAGGACTATAACCTAAGAATAATTCAGCCGGCGTCCTACCGCAGAACACGGCTTGCGCCTTACCTTTTTTTGCGTAGCATCATCAAACCCGCGCCGGGTGTGGCTTTTAACCGCGATTGGCTTCGCCCAGCAGCGAGATTTAGCTGGTGGCAACGACCCGCAAGCCAAGATCGCTGCGCACACCGCTGCGGTATAGCTCGTCGGCCATGCCGGCAATCATCGCTCCGTTGTCCTGACAGAACTGCAACGCCGGCAGCAGCACTGCAATGCTATGCTCGCGACCCAACTGCAGCAGCCCGCTGCGAATCGCACTGTTGGCGCACACGCCACCGCCAGCCACAAGCGATCGGTAACCACCCTGCCCCAAAGCCCGGCGGCACTTTGCAATCAGAATATCCGTCGCCGTACGCTGAAACGACGCCGCCACATCAGCCCGCTCTTGTGGACTAAGCGCAGAAGCCTCGCGCTGCTTTCCGCCAATGCCACAAACGTTATATAGCACGGCCGTTTTAAGACCACTGAACGAAAAATCAAGTGACTCTTTACCAAGCAGCGTCATCGGAAACTTAATCGCCTCCGGGTTTCCCTGCTTGGCCAAAGCATCAATCTGCGGCCCGCCCGGATAGCCAAGTTGCAAAATGGCCGCAACCTTATCAAATGCTTCACCCACGGCGTCATCTATGGTATGGCCGATTTTTATTAAATCTCTTGGCGATGCCATGCGGTACAGCGTCGTATGCCCACCGGATATCACCAGCCCTAACGCCGGCCAGGTATCGCCGGCGGTCCATGCGTCGCCAGCCGGGGTGATCTTCTCATACAGCGCTGCGGCATACAGGTGCGCCGCAACATGGTTGACGCCCACCAACGGCTTGTCCCACGCAAAGGCCAGGCCCTTGGCAGCCGACACACCCACAAGCAAACAGCCTACCAGACCGGGCGTATGAGCCACACCAATAACATTGAGAGCCGAGCCGGTTATACCGGCATCGCCAAGAGCCAAGGAAATTATTTCATCTATAAGCTCTATGTGTGCCCGGGCCGCGATTTCGGGCACCACGCCCCCGTATTTCTGGTGCAGCGCCGCCTGCGTACGCACCACGTTGGAAAGCACCCGTCGGCCATCGGCTACAACCGCGGCCGAGGTTTCATCGCATGTGGTTTCTATGCCTAGCGCGAAGCTCATAACTATTCCTTGCCGACCAAGTCCGCTGGTCGTGGCCGATATCCCGCTTATTGTGGCGGCCGAGCGACTTTTATATCTGCCTGGCCCGCAGCCTGCAGCAACTCCGGCAGGTTGCGGGTAAAGGCCGACCGCGGCATTACCTCCGCAATTCCCGCAGCCTTTGCCGCTGCCGCCATTTCAACCTGGGTGTGCGATAAGTAGCCCACCACGCGAGTGTGTGCTCCGAAGGCCTGCACAGCCGAGGCCACCGCCTGCACATCCAGCCCGGGCAAATCAAGGTCTACAATGACCAACGCTGGTTGGTGGGCCGCACACGCACCAGCAAGACCAGTTGCCGAAAGTACCGTCTGGCACCTAACGCCCAGACTCCGCGCCGTGGAAACAATTTTGACGGCGAAAATCATATCCTTTACCAGCGCCAGCACCTGCGGCGCTGGTGCGGCGGTCGTGGCGGGGTTATTCATGCGTGCTGATCCTGAAAAAGACCTTCGATGGCCACTTCCGCCAGCGCTTTGCGCGGGCCGGGCGCCTCTCGAGCGGCAAACTCGGCAGGCAGACTTTCGACCGGTCCGCGCCGACCAATGGCAATTGCGGCCATTGCCTCATATTTTTCTTTGGGCACACCCAATAGCAGATAGGCCTGCTCTTCAAAAAAGCCGCCCATCGCATGCGCGGCCAAGCCGAGCTTATGCGCCTGCAGGGCCAGGCTCATCCAAGCGGCGCCGGTATCAAAGGCGTAATGCTTATTCACCTTGCCATTGCGGGCAAAGTTACGACGGGCAAACGCCAACGCCAGCACCGGGGCTTTGTCCGCCCAGATACGATTTTGCGGCACAATTATCTGCCTGTAAATTGCCAAGTCCTTGGGCGTCGCCGCATACATAAACAGCCAGGGCTGTTCGTTAAAACACGAGGGAGCCCATCGAGCGGCCTCAAACAGCGTGGCGAGTTGCTCGGGCTGCACCGGATCAGCTAAAAACGACCGCGGCGACCAGCGCCGCAAAAACACTTCATCTACCGGGTGCTCCGCTACGCGGTCAAATTGATCCTTGGACATTGCATTGGCTCCTACACACACTTCTGGAGCGATAAGCGTAACGGTTATGCCGGTGCCGATGCAAATGGGCCGTGATGATTTTTCCTACTGCTTTTCCAACTCGGCTCGCAGGCCCTGTAGCTGATTCAAGGCCGTAAACCACGTCGGCCCGTTCTGCGCCTGACAGGGTGTTAAACCAGAACTTTGTTTTTCAGCGGTTCGCCGCGTAATCCTCGCACGACTTCTTCTGCTGCCAGGCGCTGCAGCTTGGGCACGCTTCGCTCGCTGAACCAGCCTATGTGCGAGGTAAGTAACGCGTTGTCACATTGTCTTAGAGGATGATCCTGAGGCAGCGGTTCAGCTTCAAATACATCCACACCGGCACCGGCGATCACCCTATTTTGAAGAGCCGCCGCCAGCGCAGCGCCGTCTACCAGCCCCCCGCGCGCCGTATTAATAAGTATGGCGCTGCATTTCATCTTTGCCAGCGTAGACAAATTGATAAGGCCGCGCGTTTGCGGCGTTAACGGAAGATGAAGCGACAGCACGTCGGCCTGCTGCAGGAGCTGCTCCAAGGTAAGTTGAGCGATGCCCTCGGCCGCAAACACTTCCGCAGGTACAAATGGATCAAATGCCGCAAGCCGCACCCCAAACGCCCTTGCCCGGGTCAGAAACGCTCGAGCGATTCGTCCCAGCCCGGCTGTGGCAAAAGTCATATCGCCCAGCGCCGGCATAGCGGCATCCGGCGTTATTTTCCACACGCCGCCCCGCACCCGTCGGTCTACCTGCGGCAACTGCCGCGCCAGCGCCAAAGCCATCGCCATGGCATGATCTGCTACTTCTTCAATACAGTAATCAGGCACATTACAAACCGGGATGCCCCGGGCTTTGGCGGCCACAACATAAACGTTGTCTACCCCAATGCCATACCGAACAATCAGCCGGCATTGCAGCAACTTTGCAATCACCTCCCGGGTGATGGGTGCCCATTGCACCAACAGCGCCGCTGCATCTACTCCAGCCGCCACAACCTCGTCGGCTGTTTTGCACTGCGCCGCCACCAGTTCAAACCCTGCATGGGTTATAACCTGCCTCTCAATATCCAGATTTGCAAACCCGTAGTCGCTCACCAATACCTTCATGAACGCTCCAAATAGTCATGAACGATGGTTCCAGCAACCAAACTGAAACTCGCTCGCCAATAATACGCATCCATCGTTTCAATCACCGGCAACTGATGCAATGGTGCGAGCACATGAGGTCGCAACTCCACCGTGCAGGGGCCGCGCCAGCACTCATGAATCTGCACGTCCGTAAGCGCACGGCTGGTGATCTGACAAATCGCCATGCGGCCGTCAATATGTTGAATAACCTTAAAATTTAAATTAACGGCAAAATCAAAGGCGTCACGCTTAAGGTCGGCAATGTCGCCGCGCTGGCGCTTGTAACCCATTGTGCCTGTAACAACGTCAATGCCATTACGTTCCAGAATGCCCACAATTAAATCGCCTCGGATTTCAACACGGGGGTTGCCCCATTTTTTGGGTTGCCCATGCACGGTGCGCCCCTGCGCCAGGCCCGCATCGCTATTTAAAAACAAAAATGGCGAATAGCCGCCAATGATTTTTCCCGGCAACTCGGCGCCTACCATGACATTGCACTCGCCGTAGGGCCCCAAATAGTCAACATCACGCATGTTGTACAGATGTATTAACACCATGTCGCTGACAGGCTCCAACGGCGCCGGAAGCTGTCGTCGCACCGCTTCCGGATGCGTCCGGTAGACCAGCGTAAGAACCTCAACATCACGATAAGAAAAAGGAAATGCTGGCTCCAGAGGCGCAGCCAATGGCGTAGACCAAGCTTTTAAAGGGTCTTTGTTCATGAAGTTTTCTCCTGTCCGGGGGCATTCGGTGGAGCCTTCTTGCCCACGCGATGGTAATATTCAGCAGGAATCTTCTTTGGATCCTTGTAAATGTACCATACGCACGGATCGTTGGGGTTGTCCGGATATTCCGTAACGCGCATGGGATGACCGTAATTTTCTATCGCCATAATTTCATTGACCATGGCGCAATGTGCACAGTAGTAGCAGGCTCGGGCTTTGCCCCACGTCCAACTCTGCGGCCCCTGCGAGTAGCCAAATAACTCAGGACGCGGCTCATGGCCGCCTTCAACACGCTGCCGGGCCACGCCGCCGCTGCCACAGGGGGCAAGTGTGAGTTTGTAACGATCCGGTTCCTCTGTAACTTCAATTTCGCCCTGGCGACGCGGCCCCATCAGGTGCCCACGCAACCCCTCCACGGTCAGCTGCAACTGCGTTTCAATATCTGCAGCCATTACCTTGTCGTAGCGGGCCCGGTAGTAACTTCCCAAAACGCTACGCATGGCTTTTTCGAGCTCTGCCTCACCATACGTCGTGGCGATATAAGTAAAAAATGACCACGACCAATTTACATACATGTCATGCACAACCTGCCACTCGAGGCGGGCGTACTCAATTATTTTCTTTGCTTCGCCAAGCTCGCCCCTGTCCATAGCCTCATAAGCCAAACGCAGTGATGACTTGCCGACTTTATCGGGGGCATCCTGCCGCAGATCACGATCAATAAGTTGTGACAGCTTGATGTTCATGTTGAATCACCCTTTTTAGCATGTAAGCATGAATCCGCCGCAGACATTAATTTCCTGTGCGGTGATGAAGCCGGCATAATCCGACGCCAGAAATACGATAAGATTGGCCACATCTTCGACCGTGCCGAGTCGCTGCATCGGCGTGGCCAGTTTCCAGCCTTCAATAAGCTCCTTCGACGATTTCCCGGTGATGGTGTTGAGTTCTTTAAAGTTGCGCTCCCACATTTCCGTAAGCACCACGGCCGGGCACACTGTGTTAGCCGTGATGTTTTTCTTTCCATACGCCAGAGCCAGCGATTCGCTTACGTTGGCGACGCCTGCTTTAGCCGCAGCATAATGGGCGGAAAATGCCCGTCCTTTGCGCCCGGCGTTGGAACCAAGATTGATAATCCTGCCGCCGCGACTCGCATCCATCGCTTCGGCAGCCGCCACCGATAAGAAGTACAGCGAACGCAAGTCTACTTCGAGCACCTCATCCCATTGCTCGGGCGTTATGTCCTTCGCCGGGGTAAAATGACACACGCCGGCGGAATTCACCAGAATATCCAGTTGCCCCAAGCAGGCGATTGCCTCCGCCATAACTTCGCCCGCAGCCTGTGTAGGCCGCAGGTTTTTGCCAATGTATACATGCTTCCGCTCAGGATGCGACAGTAAATCCACCGTTTCTTTTAGCTTCTCGTGATGAACATCCACTGCCGCAACGCGCACGCCGCAAGCCGCCAGCGCCAAGGCTGCCGCTCGGCCAAAACCGCTTGCAGCACCTGTGACTATCGCGCATTTGCCATTTAAGTCTACGGTCAGCATAACTCTCCAATTCGCAGGCTTGGGTGCCGAACCGCAACCTGAGGATCGTACAGCGGCACTACCAGGTCTGCCGTCCTCGTCAGTTGGGCATAAAGCCGGTAATGCTCTTGCAGGGATTCGCTTATGCCAAGCGGTATCCGCTGTTCAAAATTACGATATTTGAATATCGCATCCGTAATGGCCACGCTCCCAACCGACGTGCGAATGTTAAACACCATGCTCGAGCGATGATGAGCCCCGCAAAACCACGATTGAATTCCATCAATAAATTCGACTGGTTCATCCGGCAGCAGATGAACACGCCCCGCTGCTTCCATCGTCAAGTACTGCAACACCTCCGGCGGAAACACTATATGTCGAGGCAACTGCGGAACTTCAGGGTCCGGCGCATGAAAGTCAATCCAGCCCCGACGCGACATCCAAAAGCGGGCTTTGGAAAACTGATTTAATCCGCCCGTTGCATACGCGGTCAGCGGTGTAACAAGCACGTCGTCAATCTGCTCCGCCGAAACGCCATGCGCCGCCAGCGCGGTCACAATCCAGTTGTCCGGTTTAACCACCGGCACATGACCAAATTCACCGGTAGCGGCTTTGGCCCACGTCGTCCAATGTTCGTGCAACGCAGATATATCGCGCGGAAAACCGGTGTTAAGCAGCACCCGCCTTTCTCCGTTGTAAATAAGGCACGCCCAAAACGCAAGGTCTTCCCAGCCGATGAGCCGGTCCATCCAGTACACTTCGGCCGACGGCACACGTGTCTCTCCCATTTTAAGCAATGTAATTTGATACGGCTTCATAGTTGTGCGTTCCATCCTCCATCTACAGATAGGGTGCTCCCCGTGACGTACGACGCGTCACGACTCACCAGAAACAACAGAGCCTCCTTAACGTCGTCGGGCCTTCCCAGCCGTCCGGCGGGACAGTGTGCTTTCAACCAACTCGCCACGGCATCGCTGTCACGCGACGCGGCGTCATTAATGTCGGTGTGTATCCAGCCCGGAGCAATCGCATTGACAGTGATCTGGTGCGGCGCAAGCTCCAGAGCCATGCCCTGCATCAGCAGATTGAGGCCGCCCTTGGTGCTGCAGTAGTGCGTCTGACCGCTATTGGAACGAAACGCTCCAACGCTGGTGGTCATCACGATGCGACCACCCCCACCCGCTGCCACCATGAGCCATGCCGCTTCCTGTGACACACGAAATGCGCCGCTGAGGTTTACTTCCACATGGCGCGACCATATTTCTTCGCTGATCTCCAAAAACGGTGTGAAGCGGCATATTCCTGCGTTGCTTATAACAATATCAAGCCCGCCAAGCAGCGACGCCGCCCGTTGCACCATTTCCCGGGCGGCCGCTGGCTCGCCTACATCGGCGTCAATTTCGTAGCATGGAGCCATGTTCGTGAGTCGCCGACACTCAGCACTGGCTTTCGCCCCATCTTTAAAGTGATTGATCACGACCGAGCAACCCTGTGCTGACAGCGCTTCGGCATACGCCAGACCAATCCCACGCGAACCGCCGGTTACCAACGCCCGTTTTCCAAAAATCGTGCTCATCGCGTTTCCTCCTCGCAGGCAATTGTTTGTGGCTCAAACGCGGCTGAAATCCCACCGGCACACTGACGTAGTTTTCGCAACAGCCTTGACGGCGCCGGCATTTGCTGCCCCTGCAGCCCTTGGCGGGGCCGCAAATAAGAACACGCAACAGCCGCAACCAGCAAACCCTCTTGAGCGGGCGCACACAACGCCAGATCGAATAGCCCGCGATATAAGTGGCTTGGTACCAGTTCATAGCCCCGACGACGAATCAGCCCCAGCCGCAACTGCAATGGCCCGGCTCTCTGCGCAGACACCTTATTTCTCTTGAGAAAGCCAACCAATTCTTTGCCATCCATCGAAGCCAAAAGAACCCGCCCTGAGGCACTCATGATTGGATCATGCGTGCTCCCCGCTGCTACACCCAGTTGCAGATATCCGGATCCGCTAACATTTGCCAAAATCAGCAACTGGTCCTCCGAAAGCACGCTGATATGCACCGACTGGCCGGTTTGCCCGGCAAATTGCCGCATCGGTGCCCATGCATGCACAAGTAAGTCCTGAAAAGGTGAGCATGCCTGACCCATGCGAAATATTTTACTGCTCACGCGGTACGCCCCAGTGACGTCGCGCAGGAGATAGCCCCGGTTATGCAGGCATGCAATCACTCGCTGCAACTCCGACACCGATCGGCCGCACCGCCGAGCAATGGCCGTAAGCGTAAGAGCCGATTCCTGCGTGTGCATGCTCTCAAGCACATCCAGACCACGCTCCAGCGCAGGAACCTTTGTAACGCTATTATCATTAGCCATAATCATTATTATTAGAGATAACCTCGCCGTGCTCGTCTGTCAAGATAGGGCTTATCTTTGCGTTTTGTCTCAATAGTTATGCCACAATCTTTTGAATGACTGCGACTGCTTTGGCTACGAATACCTGCCATCAGCAGAGAGGACCTCTATGCTGGCACCGGACAATCTGTGCGGCGGCCCCATTCTGTGCTCTTACACAAACCGTCCGCAGGCCAAACGCGCCTGTGATAACGCAATAGCCAATCGCTCATAATTGTACTTTAGAACTTATCTTGGGACTCACCGAATAACGGCTGTATTATGTTTAACACCCGTCAAGACATGGCGGCGAGCCTGTAAGCACACAACGCTGTGGTTACACCCGTTCCAACGCGACCGGGTTGCTTAGCTCGCCAATACCCTCTATATGCACCGTCACTTTATCGCCGGGTTTGAGCCAGACCGGTGGCGTGCGCGCCATGCCCACGCCCTCGGGCGTGCCGGTCAGAATGACCGTGCCCGGCAGCAGCGTGGTAGAACCGGAAAGAAATGCGATAATCTGCCCAACGTTAAAAATCATATCCGCCGTATTGGATTGCTGCATCATCTGCCCGTTAAGCGTGGTAGAGATCGCCAGCTTATTCGGGTCTTTGATCTCATCGGGCGTAACAATAGCCGGCCCCAGCGGGCAGAAGGTATCGAAGCTCTTGCCGCGGCACCACTGCGAGCCGCCCCACTGCCGCTGCCAATCACGCGCCGAAACATCATTGGCGCAGGTAAACCCCAACATGTAATCGAGCGCTTTGGCCGCTGAAACATTTTTGCATCCGCGGCCCACCACGATAGCAAGCTCTGCTTCATAATCCACCTCGGTGCTTGCCAGGTGCCGCGGGATATAAATGCTGTCATCGGGATTTTGCACCGCCGCCGGGTTCTTTAAGAATACCACCGGAAACTCCGGGATTTTAGCTCCAGTCTCGGCGGCATGTTTGCGGTAATTCAGTCCGATACAGATGATGGCGGGCGGAACAATCGGCGCCAGCACGCGCTTCACCGCCACTACCTGATGCGTCACGGTGTAGTTACCCAGAATATCGCCGTCAATAAGCAGAGCACTGCCATCGGGCCGCAGCGATCCATGCTTTACTGAATTTGTGGAATCAAAAAACCGAATCAACCGCATAAACGCCTCCGCATCAATGGCCGCTAAATCCGCACACCAGCCCGCGCTCGTTTCAGGTTAAGCCACCAGTGGCTCTACATCAACCCATGCTCGCTTGAGCCAGCTTTCCAAACCCTTTTCTGCAAGTTGCACGCCTTTGGCCCCTTCCAATAAATCCCACGGAAATTCCTCGTCGGCGACAATATGTTTGAGAAACATTTCCCACTGCACCTTAAAAGCATTGTCGTACGTTTGCTGGGCCGGTATTTCGCTCCAGAGTTGCAGGTGGTTGATTGGGCTATCTATATCAGGGTTCCATACAGCGCGCGGCGTATTGTTAAGCTGCTGGCTCACGCAATTGCGCAGCCCCGCCACCGCCGAGCCATGTGTGCCATCCACTTGCAGCGTCAAGAGGTCGTCGCGCCGCACACGCACAGTCCACGAACTGTTGAACTGACAGACTATGCCATTGGCCAGCTCAAACGTGGCATAGGCCGAATCGTCCGCGGTGCACTTGAACAATTTGCCGGCTTCATCGCGACGCTCCTTCAGGTGAATGGCCCCCATGCACGAAACGGCCTTCACCGACCCAAAAACATTGTCTATAAGGTAGCGCCAATGACAAAGCATATCTAATATGATGCCGCCGCCGTCTTCCTTGCGGTAGTTCCAGCTTGGCCGCTGTGGAGCTATGGGGTCACCATCAAACACCCAGTAGCCAAACTCACCGCGAACCGAGAGCATCTGGCCAAAAAAGCCCGTGGCAATGAGTTGCCGCAGCTTCAAGATGCCGGGCAGAAACAGTTTGTCCTGAACCACACCATTTTTTACGCCCGCCTTTTTGGCCAGGCGATACAACTCCAACGCCTGCGCCGAGTTGGTAGCCACCGGCTTTTCGCAGTACAAATGCTTGCCGGCGGCAATGGCCGCCTTCACAGCGTCAAAGCGGCGATCGGTGGTTTGCGCATCAAAATAAATACTGTACTGAGGGTCTTTTAGTGCAGCGGCAAGATCGGTGCTGAATTTGCTTATGCCCGTGCGCCGCGCCAATTCTTCCAACTTGGCGGCATTGCGGCCAATAAGAATGGGGTCCGGCATGATCACTTCCTCGTCCGATAGCTTCACGCCGCCCTGCGCCATAATGGCCGAAATGGAGCGAATAAGGTGCTGATTTGTCCCCATGCGACCCGTCACCCCATTCATGATGATGCCCACGCGATGTTTTTTCATGCATACTTCCCGCTAAAAAATCTGTTTATGTTTATCGGGTGATTTCATCACCTGCCATTGCAGGATGCAGCCGCTCCTGGCAGGTTCCATGCGCCCGGCACGTTAACGATCCACCCTGCGGCATTCCCTGTGAATCCGCCGTTTTGACTATACCACACAGGCTCAAAATCGTCCTGCCTTTACAAAGCGCCGGGCACAAATTCTTAAGAAAAATTTTCTCAATCCCGCATTAACCTCGCAGGGCTTTGCCCCTTGGCTTCTTCACGCTCGGGGACCTTTGCGATAAACTTTATTTATCGTTGCCGCTGTCGCGGCCAACGTATCAGCTGCCTGCAGCCTATCGAAAGGACCTGCTATGCCCAAACAACACCTTGCCCCTGCACCGCAACGCGTTTCTACAGGCTCCATTTCTCGTCGCCAATTCAGTGCGACTACACTCGCCGCCAGCGCCGCATACGCATTACGCATGATCGCCACCGGCAACACCGCTGCGTACGCCGCACGGGCGGCGACCGCCAAAAGTTGGAATCAGTTGCCCGTCTGCCCACGCGTGCATGCGGATGGCCGCATCACCTTCCTATTGCCCGTTGGCAAAAGCAAAAAGGCAGTACTTACCTTGGGCGGCCAAAAGCCCATGGCCATGGCCATCAACGCTGATGGCTACTGGCATGTCACCACCGGGCCGCTGCCACCTGAAATTTACAGCTACGCATTTGAAATTGATGGCGTGCGCATCTTGGACCCACTCAACCCATGGGTAAAGAAAAACCTGTTCTACCCTTCCAGCCTCGTGCTCGTGCCGGCTTCGCCGCCTGCACCTTGGCAAACCACCCACGTGCCCCACGGCACCGTAACCGAGCACTTTTATCACTCCCCCATCGCCGCTGATAACCGCAACCTCTTTGTATACACACCTCCCAACTACAACCCGCTCGCGACTCAGCAATACCCGGTGCTGTATTTGCTCCACGGCTACAGCGATGTGGCCAGCGCATGGACGGCCACCGGCCGCGCCAACATCATGCTCG
Organism: Phycisphaerales bacterium; assembly: GCA_013044165.1. GTDB lineage: Bacteria > Planctomycetota > Phycisphaerae > WQYP01 > WQYP01 > JABEVB01. The sequence goes on along the minus strand of JABEVB010000180.1, from coordinate 16,238 downwards.
ACAACCTCATTGCCGCTAAAAAAGCGAACCCTATGATAGTTGTCATGCCCTTGGGCTACGGCGACGATGGGGTTGTGTCGCGCACAGGCCCGGGCCTTGGCGACAAGCGTATCTTCAGCCGAAACATGCACAACTTTCAAGATCAGATGTTCACCGAAATAATGCCGCTGGTTGCCCAACACTACCAAATAAAATCCGGCCCCGCTCATACGGCAATTGCCGGTCTTTCTATGGGTGGCGGCGAGGCTTTGGTTGTGGGTCTCAACAACCTGAACTCGTTCGGTTGGGTTTGCGGGCTTAGCTCTTACTGCGGCACAAATGGCCCGGACTTTTCACGCGTGTTCCCTCACCTCACCAGCAAAGACAATGCCCGCATCAACATGCTCTGGATCGCGTGCGGCAAGCGAGATCCGATTGTTCTCAAGGGAAATCGCAATCTAAACGCATGGCTTACCGCACGCGACATCCACTTCAAAAGCATCTGGACGCCCGGCGGGCACCAATGGCGCGTGTGGCGCAACAACTTCATCCACTTTGCCCCGCTACTATTTAAAATGTAAGCACAACGCAATTAATTCGCGCCAACGTGTTACCAGTTTTGCGGCCATTTGCGGGGCTTTATCAGCGGCGGGTTACATTTTCGGCTGTTACTTTCCAAGTACCACAGGCAGCGGTGTCTGCTTATCGAGCTTTGCCGTCGCCTCGGCAAATGCCTTGCCGATGGGAGCCATAATCCTGGCCGCACCAAGATAATGAAAAGCATGGTTGGAAGTGCCCTGCAAGGCTTTCCATTCCTCCGGCGTAAAGTTCTTGGCCATGATCTTCATTCTGTTCTTCCAGGAGTTGTTTTTCTCGGCAGCAGCCTTCGCATTCACCTTCGGCCAGTATCCATCCATTCGCTTTACCAGTGCATAGAGATTGTCGTCCCAGAATGGCGCAGTCTGCACCGCCACCACGTTGCCTTTGAACTCGGGAAGCAATGTTGGCTCGGCCTCGGCCTGGCGGAAGTACATCTGTGGGCCTGGCTTTATATGCACGCCGCCAATCCCCTGCACACCTATCACGAAGGGCATATGCGGTGCCGACAAATCCTTGCGTACATCGCGAATAAAATCCGCCTGCAGTTGACTATACAGGTCGAACCCGCCGGGCTGATTACGTTGCGGATAGGTCCAGTAACCGACCATATCGTTCCACCCTTGGAACCACACGAATCCGGCCAGTTCGTAACCCTGCTTCGGATTGTATTGCGGATCCACCCGCTTGATGTTGGCCAGCACCTTCCGCACATGATTGATCATCAGGCGATAATACACACCTGTGGCTTTGATCTGGGCGGCCTTGTCCTTTTTTAAGTCGTCACCACGCTGCTTGCACTGGGCTAATTTGTAGGCACCCCAGACATAAGGCCCGGCACTGGGTGGACGGAAATCCGTGTTGAGACTTTTCCCGCCCCAAGAGGTCTTGATGATCAGAATGGGGCCGCCCAGAAGCTTCTCGATGTATAGGCCAAATGTGAATTCTGGACCTATGTCGTTGGGCGAAGCGCCGAAGCCGGCTGTCAGTCTGCCTTTCTGCTCCGTGGTATCATTGCCGGCACACCCGATAGACGATATCCAGACATTCTGGCACACCTTTGGTTTGCCGTCGGCATTGAGCATCTCTTTGAGAATCGGCGCGGTCTTTGGATCATCCGCCATCGAAGGGAACGTAGATATGGCCACATGCCCTTGCATGTTCGACTGCCCGGCCAGGATGAATACCTTCAGCGGCTGCGCCAGCAACTCGCTTGCGCCGCCCAACATCAGGCCAACAACCAGAACGACCGTCGTCCAGCTTGCAATTCGTCGCATGTTTTTCCTTTCGTATCTTGTTGCTACTAAACACGTTTAAGACCAGCCATGCTCCCAGCAAGCTTGACAAGGCCTGAACAACATTAGGCTATAGGCCGCTCAACAAAAAACAAGTCAACTCGATTCAACACCATTCGTTGCAAAGCACAACCCCGCCCCCTCAACGCCCGTCATTTTGACTCACCCACGACAAAATGTCGCGTCAATACTATGTGATGCCGACAGAGTGACCGCCACAAAATGATTCTGCACATTAAAAAAAGATTAAATATATTGACCTATTCAAACCCTTGCATATAATGGTGCGTTGATAAAGCGATATCTGCTTGGCGACCCGGCCAGACTGAAAACATCTCTTTAACGACAGTTACAGTGAGCTTCCTTCGAGCATGCTTAACGCGGCTTGATGCTTTAAAGAAGCTATTTGGCGCCGGGTGATTTATCTGGCGGCCCAAAAAAGACGTTTTGTATTTCGTTTGGCTTCAGGGTGTTCCTGATTAGCCATTGCCCAATAACAAGTGTTACACATCCATGGAGACCCTATCATGAAAACGAGCAAAAACATTGCTACGACCCCCCTCTTGTTGATGGCGCTATCCGCGCTGGCCAGTTCCGCTATGCAGGCCAATGGCTCAATCCTTTTGGGTACTGCAGGAAGCTTTGCTGTCCTGGCTGGCTCGACCGTAACCAATACCGGTTTGTCCGTCATCAATGGTGGAGATGTCGGCGTCAGTCCCGGAACGGCTATCACCGGCTTCCCGCCCGGCGTGGTGTCCCCTCCCTATACTACGCATGCTGCCGATGCTGTTGCCTTGCAGGCGCAGAGTGATTTGACCACGGCTTATAATACAGCGGCCGGTCTGGCCTCGACCCAGAGTTTGACGGGGCAGGACTTGGGCGGGCTGACGCTGACACCGGGAGTTTATTTCTTCTCTTCCTCCGCACAGTTGACCGGTACGCTCACCTTGAATGATCAGGGCAACCCCAATGCGCAATTCGTCTTTCAGATTGGCAGTACCCTTACCACGGCAAGCAATGCATCCGTCGTGATGACCAACGGCGGCACAACGCCGGGATGTGATGTGTACTGGCAGGTCGGCAGTTCTGCCACGCTGGGTACCGACACCGCATTTGAAGGCCACATTCTCGCGCTTACCAGCATCACCATGAATACAGGGGCGACGATTCTCGATGGAAGTGCCCTGGCGCGTAACGGAGCGGTCACTTTAGATACCAACCAGATTACAAATTGCGCCGCCTCATCTGTGCCTGAGCCGACAACATTATCGTTATTACTTCTGAGCGGCCTGGTACTTACGCCACGGATATTCCGCCGCAAGGCGTAACATCTCGATACTTGCCGGGCTGCTGAATATGTAGAGCGATAGAACATGCAGCCCTGATGACTTGGCGGAATCTGCAGCCACACGAAACGCCGCAGGTAACCACAGCCACGCGGCTCACTTTTTCAAAACGCTATGCTACGAACCGCCGGGTTTATTCCCGGCGGTGTTTTTTTATTGCTTGGTATCGCACTAACGATTCGCCCCGCGATCAATTCCATCCCCCACGATGGGTCAGTCACCCGATGCGGATGGTGAAACAAAACCTGCACCAGTCCACTGCGGCAGACACTTATGCGAGGCTACATTCCCAAATGATGAATATGACAAAAGGCCGACTTCTGCAAGAACCCGCCAACATTTGCGAGAAGGGTTTTACGGTCGTACTACCCCCAACCGGATTCGAACCGGTGTATGCAGACTGAGAATCTGCTGTCCTAGGCCTCTAGACGATGGGGGCAAACCAGCTTTTAAGTTAGGCTGTTGACCGGCCGTTGTCAAATCGAGTAAAGCATCATGCCGTCGGCGTAGCCGACCGCTTCTTAAGCAGATTGTCCACACTCAACGGACCCGACCCAAAATACGCAATCATTAGCGCCCCGCCCAGCATTGAAAGGTTTTTCATGAACATAATCTGCTGCACCATCGCCATTTGGGCATTTTTGTCCGCCCAAAAATTGTGCATCATGATCGTTACCGGCACCAAAAACAGCACCAGCAGCCATGCGCCAATCCTGGCCCGGAAACCCAGCAGAATACTTGCCGCACCGGCCAAGGCTATAACGCCCGACAACGGCACCGCAATCTTTGCCAGCGGCACGCCCTGCGATGCCGCGTAATGGACGGTGCCACTTGTAAAATGCTCCGGCGCTGCGAGCAGAAATATCGCCGCAAAAAACAACCGTCCAAGCAATACAACCACTTTCATCATCAAACTCCTTAACAGTAGCCAACCCATCGGCAAGCGCATCGGTGCTTACCTATTTTAGTTTAATATTAAACTATTTACGCAGAATGTCAAGCCACCAGGCAGCACAGCCCTACAGCCGAAGCGTACCGCATCAGACAACCTGCACAGCCCATGGCTCGCGGATAACAACGGTTTTATAGCTATTTGTTGTACGGCTTGGCTCGCGCTGCCAACGGGTGTGCTTGGTGCAAACCGTGGTTACGGCCGATGGGCACCCAAGCAGCCAGCAATCAGTGTCGCAGCATAATCAGTGCCACCACGCCCAGCACGACGCAGTAAATAGCAAAGGGCGTGAGGCGACGCTTCTCAAAATATTTCATCAAAAATGCCGTGCTCAAGTACGCACAAATACCCGCAGCCACAGCCGCGGGAATGGTCAAATGCAGAATATGTCGCGCCTCAGGCTTAAACAGTGCCGGCACCTTTAGCAAACCGGCGGCGGCAATGACCGGTGTGGCCAGCATAAACGCGAAGCGACATGCTTCTTCGTAAGTAAGGCCGGCCAGCACACCACCCACAATCGCCACGCCGCTGCGCGAAATTCCCGGAAATAGCGCGAAGGTCTGCGCTGCTCCCACCAATGCCCCCTGCGAAAAGGTCAACTCCTCCGTGCGCTTTTGCTGTTTGGTTTGGGCTGCGGCCAAGGCTCGCTTTTTCATGTAATCGCCCAAAAACATCACGCCGCCGTTGATTATTAAAAATACCGCCACCAGCCAGTAATAATGCGGGTTTTCAAAAAATAGCTTGAACTTCTTTTCAAACACCAGCCCCACCAACCCCACCACAATGGTGCCAGCCACCAGCAGCCAGGCAAATTTACTTGCATCATCGTATACCAACTTGCCGCGACGCACCGAGCCGATGTACGCCGTAAAAACCACTTTCCACTGCTTCCAAAAGTACAGGACAAGCGCCGCCGCCGTGGCCAGGTGCAATGCCACCACAAACGACAGGAAGTTTTTATTATGCGAACTAAAATGCCAATGCAGCATGGCTTTTAACACAATAATATGTCCAAGGCTGCTAATCGGAAAAAGCTCCGAAACGCCCTGCAGCATACCCAGCAGAATGGCTTGCCAAATTGTCATGTGCATCAGGTTGCTCCAATTGTCAAAAATGGTCGTTCACTATCGGACGCACCAAAGCGAGCCCGAGCAAATCATCATCGGCATTTAGCCGCAGTTGGCAAGTCGCAACGCCGTTATCGAAGCAGCCATAGCTCTATGCCACAATTGCCAAAAGCAATGCGGTGTAACCTTTCGCCGCGATGGCGCATATAACCTTTGATGCGGCTGCAGCGGGCAGCCGCACGCGGCCTTCGGCTGAAACATGGTTTTAGCACCTGCATCCGTCAAGCCTACCCTATTGGAGATTGCACATGAAAGCCCTGTTTAAGCGTATGGTTGGCACCCTTACCAAAGCCGCCGGTTTCACCGCAGCAGTCATCGCGTTTACGCCCGCCATGTTCGCCACCGCCGCGCCGCTGAGTCCGCAGATCATTCCGGCCAGCACAACCTGGCTGGTACATGCCGATTTTGACGCCCTGGCCAAAACATCGCTCTGGCACACCGTCCAACACACCTTGAAACATAATCGGCGTCTGCAAGCCGCCATTAACGAAATTCAGCTAATCACCGGCACTGACATCACCACCGACCTTAACGATGTGACGCTCTTTGGGAGTTCGTTTTCTCCGGGCGCCCCGGTGCTGGTGCTCCATGGCACCACCGACAAGGCTAAGCTCATCAATGCGTTAAAGCTCAACGCGCACTATTCCAAATGCACCTTTGGTGCGTATACCATACGGTCGTGGCAAAGCAAGGGCCAGCCTATGTTTGGAGCTTATTACGATGCCAAAACGATCGTTATTGCCCATAGCCAGTCGGCACTTGAAACAGAGTTGAACATGTTAAATGGCAAAGGTCCCGCCCTTCAAGAAAGCTCTGCCCTGATGAGCGGCCTGCACGAAGGCCTCATGGTATACGTGAGCGGTAAAGACCTCTGGAAACTTCATTTAACCGGCAAAGCCCAATCGCCACTGCTCGCGTGCCTCCGTGCGGCGTGCATCGGCATCGGCGAGCACGAGAATAACCTCGACATTCGCGCCCTGTTAACCGCCAAAACCCGGCGCGACGCCATGCTCATGCAAACCTCTCTCGACGGCCTACGGTCCATGGCCGAGCTGGCCGCTCAGAACAATGCCGACGGTAGCAAGGCCCGGCTTGTTGGCGAGGCGGTTACGAGCGTGTCTACCCAGGTGCGAGGCCGCACACTGCGGGTAGACTGGCCCATAGCGTTCGATTTAGTTCGTCAGGCCGTTAACCTTACAATGCACCCTGGCGGGTCGCCGGCAGAACAAAGCTCAGGTAAGTGATCGGCAGCGTTGCCACTGGCAGCGATATTGGTTTGGAGCAAAGCAGGTGAGTACGCCGCAGCAGTTAGCCTTGCAGCCGGACGAAGTCATTGCGAAAGCGGCGCAGCGCGGCAGCCTCCAGGCATTTGAGCAGCTTGTTCGGCGCTATCAGTTGCCGCTGCTTCGCTTTTTAACGAGGCGCTCCGCTCGCGGTGCGGAGACTCCGGAAGACATCGTGCAGGACACCTTTATCAGGGTCTATCAGTCCCTGAACCAATATCAGCCGAGCAGACCCTTTAAGCCGTGGCTCTTTACCATTGCATGGCGTACCTGCCAAAACGCCAACCGTCGGCGGCGTCCGGTGCAGTGCGATGCGACTGTTGAGGAGTGGGCCCCAACCGAAACCAGCCCGGTTGACGCACTCGCTCAACGCGAAGCCAACGACAACCTCTGGCGATTCGCCCGCACGGCGCTGGGGGAGCAGGCATTTGCGGCCATATGCCTTTTTTACATTGAAGCAATGCCCATAAAAGATATCGCCGGCGTGCTTGGCCTTACGCCGGAGGCTACCAAGGTTACACTGCACAGGGCGCGTAAAACCCTGCTGGTTCGTTTGCCAAAAGACATTTTTGCCCCTGTCAGCACAGGAGAAACAACATGAGCAACGTTGATTTCCAACCGGAAGAACACAGGCTGGCCGAACGTCTGCGGCACGCCGCAGATGCTGATGCCACGACATTTTCCACTGAGTTGCACGAACAGATCATGGACGCCGTTCACGCAGCGGCCGCACGGCGACACCGCTTGCGCATGGCATGGGGTATTGGATTATCATCTGCGGCAGTTGTGGCCATCAGCCTGCTGTTGCAGCCACATACCTCTTCAGAAATAACGGTGCCGAGGGGTCCAAACCAAACGGCCGCCACAACGCCGTCGCTTGGCACCCTGTCGGCTCTCTTCACGCCGGACAAGCTCAACCGCCTGCTACCAAGCCAAACCATGGGTCTACGGACCGATGCCGTTCATTTTGCCAGCTTCTTATGGCAGCAGGTTGATTTTTCATCTCGACCTGGCGGCGGCCGTGCGCAGTGACGCCCCCGTTGATTGCGCTGTACAACCGCCCCACAATGCAAAGCCCCGTCCAACGCAAATGCCGACACCTCCATGTGTCCGCACACAATTTATTCTGATATTAATTATCGGCGCTGCGCCTGATATACCCTTGCCACCGACACCAGCCCCACAAACAGCGATTGATGCGGCGGTTCGGCCATTGCCTCCGCATGCCACTGTACACCCAGCCAGAACGCAAGCGTCGGATCTTCAATCGCTTCGATCGTGCTGTCCGGAGCTACGCCGGTAGCCACCAAACCATGCCCCAAGCGTGCAATGCCTTGGCGGTGGCGCGAGTTTACTTTGAGCGTATGCTGTCCGCATAGCCTCTGCAGCCGGCTGCCGGGTGCGATGGCAACATCATGCCAGGCATTGCGGTCGGTAACATTCAGCGGATCGCTGGCGTGAAGAACCGCCCCCGGCAGGCCCGCCTCGGGCAGATACTGATGCAGCGTGCCGCCACGCTGCACGTTCATTTCCTGAAAGCCAAGGCATATGCCCAGCGTAGGTATGTTTGCCTGCTCCGCCAGCGCCAGCAGCGCCAAATCAAAGGCCTGCCGCCGCTCGTGCATCAGACGAGTTTTGGCATGCAGTGGCTGACCATACAAAGCGGGGTTAAGGTCGTCGCCACCAGCAAACACCAGCCCATCCAGCCGCGATAGCATCTCCTCGCGAACGGCATGATTATGCGTTTGCGGCAACAGCAGGGGCAGGCCGCCTGCGCCAGCCACCGCATCGGCATAAACCGCCGGCGATTCAAATGTCGGCGGATTGCTGACCGCATCGGCGTTGTCGGTCGTAATGCCTATAATCGGCCGAAGTGACATGAAACAATTCCCCAACTTAACAAAGCCATTATCAGCAGAAAGATTGATCTACCGCCCCAACTACTTCGACTGCCCCATCCGCAGCAGCACCAGCACCAGCACTTCACAAACAAGCGCCGCGAGCAACCACTCAATGGCTCCAAGCTGTTCACTGGTTTTGTTAAACCACCAGTTGGCATCAATCATCGGTACATTAAGAGCTGCCACCGCATCCCATGCCGCCATTGCAAGGAACAAAATCGCCACAAGCTGCACCATGGCCGCTAAAAACATTTCGCGCGTAAACTCATGCGAGTGCCGGCCATGGTTCAGGTGCCGCAACTGCTGCAGCATTTGCTCAAGGATGTCCAAATGAGTCCCGGAATCTGTTGCTGCAGCCGCCGCATTACCGACGCTGCCAACAGCGCCCGCCACCGGCGCTGCGCCAGCCAATAGTTGCTGCGAGGGTGGTTGCGGCGTCACAACCGGCTCTGATGTCTCCCGCTCACCTGGTGTAGCCGGTGCCTGCACCGAAGCCGCGCCAGACGCTGGCGGCTCCGGCGGAGGATTCGCCCCTTCGCGCACAATAATGCGTGCTGCATCCGCCAGCGAAGCCACTACAAAATCAGGTTGTGCCCCTCCATCGCGGCCAGCAACCACGGTTTGGAGATTGCCAAGCAAAATTGTGCGACAGCCGGCAGAAGCGCCGGCATCTACGTCACGCGGCTGGTCGCCAATCATCCAGCTTTGATTCAAATCAAGGTTTAACTCGCTGGCTGCATGCAGCAGCATGCCCGGTTTGGGTTTCCGCCACGGATGGTCCTGCCTATATTCCGCAACCGGTGCATCCGGATGATGCGGCGAATAGTAAATGGCATCCACCAGAGCATCGGCCTGTCGCTTGAGCTGGCGGCACATCTCATCGTTTACCGCTTTGACGGCTGCTTCATCAAACAGCCCCCGCGCCACACCGCTTTGGTTGGATACCACCACAATGCGATATCCCAGCCGCCGCAGCGATGCAATGGCCGTGGCGGCTCCGGGCAGAAGCTTAACGCCCGCCGGATCGCCCAAATAGCCATCGTTGGCAATGATCGTGTTGTCCCGGTCCATAAAGACCGCCCGATTGGCCATGACCGCTGCCTCACTATTCGCCAGCTTCTAAATCATCTCTAGCATTGCGCCCGCACACGCGGCACGCCACGTTACTATAACATCATCCATACGTTTCAACGCCCTGAAGCGTGTGCCCATTGCTCATACCCGCGTATTACGCCGCGATCACCACAACCCAACCCCGCATCAAAGCCCCGCCAAACCCCACCTAGGCCCGTTGGCATGCCGATGCCCAGTGCGGCCAACTCATGCAAGCCATTGCGATGCCGTCCATTTCAGCCCGGCACAACCACGGCCATCAACCAGAGAGCCACCTACAATTTCGACCGCTCCACCACCGCCGTGGTAGATCGGCCCGCCAGCAGCGGCGCAAGCACCACCTGCCCGCCAAGCTGTTTTACCACATCGGCTCCGGCAATGGGCTTGTTTTCGTAGTCGGCCCCCTTTACCAGCACATCAGGCCGCAACATCTCAACAAGCCTCTGCGGCGTGTCGTCCTCAAATGCCACCACATAGTCCACAGCCTGCAGTGCGGCCAAAACCGCCAGCCTATCCGGTAAGCTGTTGATGGGCCGCTTAGAGCCTTTGAGCCGCCGCACCGAGTCGTCACTGTTCACTCCCACCACCAGCAAGTCGCCCTGACTCCGCGCAAACTGCAGATACTGCACATGCCCCGCATGAAGAATATCAAATACGCCATTGGTAAACACAATCTTGCGCCCCTGCTGGCGCTGTTGAGCCAGTGTCGCCGCCAGCCACGAAACCTCGGCCGCTTTAGCCTCCACCGAGCCTTGCGCCCGGCGCAGCTCGGCGAGTATCTCGCCACGCGACAGCGGCACACAGCCAAAACGCTCCACTTCCAGCCCGCCGGCAATGTTGCCCAAATCTACCGCCATGCTCCAGCTTGCCTTGCACGCACACGCCAGTGCCAGCATCGCCAGCACCATGTCGCCAGCCCCGGTCACGTCGTATACGTTTCTAGCCCGCGTGGTGTGCATTTGCCCCGGCTTATCCTTTTCCAGCAGGTACATGCCATGACGATCCAATGTGAGCACGCAGGCCTCAAGCTGTAACTGCCCCATCAGGTGTTTGCCAAGCGCTACCGCTTCAACCCTTACATCATTCATGCACAAGCCCGTGGCGACTTCGGCCTCTGTGCGGTTGGGCGTAATAACGGTTGCGCCGCGGTACCGCGAATAATTGCGAATAGATGCCGGGTCTACCAGCACAGCCACGCCCGCCTTCCGCGCCATGGAAATAATTTCCTGGCATAGTTCATCGGTCAGCAGTCCCTTGTTGTAATCTTCAATACACAGCGCCTGCACCTGCGGCAAACTATTCGCGACTTGGTTTAGCAGCTCGTTCCGCGCGGCGGCGGCAATTGGCTCGGTCTCCTCCAAGTCCAGCCGCAGCATCTGTTGAGGATGTCGGTGCTGCGCCAAGCCCACAAAACGCGTTTTGGTACATGTAGGCCGGTCTGCCACTGTCATAATCAATTCGGTGTTTACGCCCGCTCCCGCCAGAATGCCCTCGACCGCGCGCCCGGCATCATCCTGCCCCACCACGCCCGCCAACGAACAGCGGGCACCCAACGCCGTCAAAAACGCCGCCACATTGCCCGCGCCACCGGCTTGCCGCTCACGCCGCCGCTCACGCACCACCGGCACCGGCGCTTCAGGGCTTAAACGCTCGGCATCGCCGTACACATATTGGTCCAATATTAAATCGCCGACCACCAAAATGTGCGGCTGGCCAAAGGCCTCCAGAGTGGCTGCGAGTTCGGCTGGAGAATGTTGCATGGTTTATCGCCGCGATGGCGCTCCTGCTTAAATGCGGTGTACCCGCGCAAAACAAAACCTTCGACCCGCCGCTCCAAGCACTGCAAGTTACCTTGTGCAGCTCGCACATTCTCGTGCGAACCTGTTAACGAGTCCGGCAGGCTTCGGGTTACCGGGTGCTGGGCTCTTACGTCAGCCTGCCTGGGTCATTTCAGTCAAGGCCGACCGCCACTGATGCTCCTGCACCGGGTTGCGTATGCAACTTTCGATGCGCACATGCCAAATTGGCAAGCCAGCCCACGAAGCTGTGTTTAATTTTACCGCGTCCTTTTGTGTCGTCACATACGCGACGGCTCGGTGTTCCTTCGCAGACGCTTCCATGGCTGCAAAGTCTTTGCCAACTTCATAGTTATGATGATCGCCAAACCAGCAGCCTGCCAATACATGCAGCCCCAAACTCCGCACCGTGCTCAAAAAGCCATCTGGATTGCCGACCCCGGCAAACAGCACCACCGGCTGCCCGGCCACCGGCACCGCGCGGCCTGCCGCATCAAACAGCCCCGTCACCTGCGTGCTTTGTTGATAAATATGCTTGGGGCCAACCCACTGCGAAAGCAGATCTGCCGCAAGGTCCGCAAGTTCCGGCGATACCTGCTCACATCGGGTCAGCATTATATGCGTAGCCCGCGACAAATTGGCCGGCAGCTCGCGCCACGATCCCCTCGGAAACAGCCCCGGAATGCCCATCGGACTGGTAGCGTCTATCAACACGATGTTGATGTCGCGACCTATCCGCCGATGCTGAAATCCATCGTCCAACACCAGTACCTCGGCATGATGCTTCTCGATCGCCTCCCTGCCACCGGCCACTCGGTCCGGGTTAACCACAACGGGCACGCCGGGACAGCTTTGCCTAATGACAAGCACCTCATCCGCAACACCCCCACGCGGTGCGCCATACCCACGGGTAAGCACCGCTGGCCGCTTTCCCAGTTGCTCCAGACATTTTACCACCATAATGACCGTTGGCGTTTTGCCCGTGCCGCCGGTCGTAATGTTGCCGATCGAAATCACGGGCACCGGCAGTTTAACAACCGGCTTAACACCCCGGTCAAACGCACGGTTGCGCGCATACACAACCGCCCCATAGGGCCATGAAATAAATCGCAGCAGCCCGCGCACCAACGCCGGAAAAAGCCCGGCCGCCTCGCCACTTATAATGCGCCTGTACCACTGTTCCATATGCTTGTCCGCAATACATCCGTCGGCGCTTACAAGGCTGCCTGATCAACCGCACCGGGCCCCACGCGGGCAGGCGTCAGCTGATTGGCGGCAGCACCGCCCCCTGCGATGCGGGCTTCCTGCCTGGCAAGCGTCTTTGCGTAGAAGCTTACACTACCACAGCCCCACGGGGCGGCAACTAAACCACCAAATTGACCATGCGACCTTTCACATAAATCTTTTTCTTTACAGGACGGCCCGCCAGTTTGGCCTGAATGCCCTCATCCGCCAACGCCGCCGCAAATACCGCGTCATCCTCGGCTTGCGCAGGCACCTTTACCCGCCCCGATAGCTTCCCACTGATTTGCACCGGAAGGTCAAGCTCCGCATCCACACAGAGAGATTCATCCCACTTGGGCCACGGCACGCGACTCACCGATCTTGTCTGTGACCGTGGCCACAACTGCGAATAAATCTCCTCGGCAATATGCGGCGCAAATGGCTCGAGCACCCGCACCAGCGCCGCAGCCGCATCCGCCGACACCCACCGCAGTTTCGCCAGCGTGTTGTTAAACTCCATCATGGCGCTAATGGCAGTATTAAACGACAACCGCTCGATATCGCCCGTAACCTTGCGCACCAGCCTATGAGTAGGCCTTATGACCGCAGCCGCATCCGCAGAGGCTTGCTGCTGCTCTTGTGCATCAAGCGCCGTTCCGTCTATTCGCTTCCAACCGTCGCCATCAGCCGCCACGACGCGTGGACCGGGGTTGTCGTCGCTGCCCAACAAGTTGCGCCACAGCCGCTGCAAAAACCGATACACACCCTCCACGCCGGCGGTGCTCCAAGGCTTTACCTGCTCCAGCGGCCCCATAAACATTTCAAACAGTCGCAGCGAATCGGCACCGTAATCGGCTATAACGTCATCCGGGTTTACCACGTTGCCACGAGATTTGCTCATCTTAAACGAACGGGCATCCACCTGAATGTTCGGATCGCTCTTAAGCACAAACGCCTCGCCGCGCTTTTCAACATCCTTCGCTTCAAGCGCCTGCCCTGCCACCAGTTCTCCCGAGCTGCGAATGCGGCTCGTATGCTGCGACCGCCCATCCGGGCCAATTTGCGTGCCCCAGGCAGGCTCGATATCACCTATCGAAACATATCGGCCATCTGCCGCGGCAAACGCGGTAAACTCCGCCTCCCCCAAAATCAACCCCTGATTTACCAGTTTGCCAAACGGTTCAGCGCTCGCCACCAACCCACGATCAAACAAAACCTTGTGCCAAAATCGCGAATACAGCAGATGCAGTACCGCATGTTCCACACCGCCAATGTACAAATCCACCCCGCCGCCGCCCGCGCCTCCACCAAGCCAGTAGCGCTGCTCCGCCATCGAACAAAACTCTTGCGAGTTGTGGGGGTCAAGATATCGCAGGTAATACCAGCATGAGCCAGCCCATTGCGGCATGGTGTTAAGCTCCCGCCGCGCGCCAATCGCGCCGTGCGTGCCTGCCGGCACCAGGCGTGCTCGCCCTGCCGCCGAGCTATCCAACAGCACCTCAACATCCCGCCAGCCTTGCGCCTTCGACAATGGAGGCTCCATCGTACCGGTGGGCTTAAAATCTTCCAAAGGCGGCAGGCACACGGGCAACTGATCATCGGCCAGCGCCACGGTTGTGCCATCGTCTAAATGCACCAGCGGAAACGGTTCGCCCCAATACCGCTGCCGCGAAAAAAGCCAGTCCCGCAATTTGTACTGCACGCGTCGCCGCCCCAGCGACTTTTCTTCCAAATAATTGATCATCCGGGCTTTGGCTTCGGCCGTGGGCATGCCATCCAGCCACCCGGAGTTTACAGCGTACCCCGCTTCGCACAGTGGCAGACTGCCGGCATCGCCGGTGCCTGCATCAGCCGACACCACACGTGTAATCGGCAACCCAAATACACTGGCAAATTCAAAGTCGCGTTCATCATGCGCCGGAACTGCCATAATCGCGCCTGAACCATATCCCATCAGCACATAATCCGACGCAAAGATCGGTATCCGTGCTCCCTGTACCGGATTGATGGCATACAAGCCGGTAAATACGCCTGTCTTACTGGTGTCTTCCTGTCGCTGCCGGTCGCTCCGACCGGCTGCCCACTTTTGGTATGCGGCCACCGCCGCAGCCGGGCTGGCCGAGTTATAGCGCCATGCTTCCGGTGTTGCCGCCGGCCATTGGGCAGGCAGTTGCTTGTTGCCTTGAGCGTTGCCTATCAGAGGATGCTCCGGCGCAATAACCATGTACGTCGCGCCAAAGAGCGTATCGGGCCGAGTGGTAAACACCGTCAATCGCGCGCGGCTGTTTTCCAGTAAAAAGTCAGCCTCCGCCCCTTCCGAGCGTCCAATCCAATTGCGTTGCATCAGCTTGAGCGATTCGGACCAGTCCAGCTCGGAAAGGCCATCAAGCAATCGCTGCGCATATGAGGTAATGCGCAGCATCCATTGGCGCATCGGCCGCCGCTCTACCAAAAAGCCCCCCACCTCACTTTTGCCATCTATCACTTCTTCATTGGCCAGCACCGTGCCCAGGCCCGCGCACCAGTTCACAGGAACTTCCGCAAGATAGGCCAGGCGATAGTCGCTTAGAACTTGGCGCTGCTCGGTCGGGCTGAGTTTGTCCCACGATTGGCCCGCAGGCAACGCCCGCTTGCCGGTGGCAAACTCGCTGACAAGCTCCGCAATGGGCCGCCCACGATTTTGCGTTTCGTCAAACCAGGTGTCAAAAAGCTGCAGAAATATCCATTGCGTCCAGCGGTAATAGTCCGGAGTGGTGGTATTTACCTGCCGGTCCCAATCATACGAAAAACCAATCGCCTGAAGCTGTGCCCGAAAACGCTTAATATTTTTCTGCGTAATAACCTGCGGATGCGTGTTGGTTTTCAGCGCGTATTGCTCGGCCGGCAGGCCAAAAGCGTCCCACCCCATCGGGTGCATAACCGCGTAACCGCAGGCCCGCTTATATCGAGCCACAATATCGCTGGCCGTATAACCCTCAGGGTGGCCTACATGCAGCCCTTCACCCGATGGATACGGAAACATATCCAACGCATAGTACTTGGGCTTGCCCGGGTCGCGCGCGGAGGCAAATGTTTTTTCGGCAAGCCAGCGCGCCTGCCACTTTTTTTCGATGGAATGCGGATTGTATCCGGACATTTCAGCTTTTCTCCAAGGGGAATGCTTGCCGTCATGCAATGCCGCAAAAAGGTTGACAAACCCGCTTGCATTGCGCAGCAAACACGCCTGGTGTGATGCAGGCTTTAAACCTCGCCAGCCACCATTCATGATGGCGCAGGCCTCAAGCCTGCCCGACTATCGGCCCGACGAGCGACAGCCTTCAAACCAACCAGCATCGCAGCATACCCGCAGGGCGCAGCGGCGTAAATTTACCACAAACTCGCCAAAACCCGGAATCTTGTTGCCACCACAAAACGAGCCCCGCCGCACGCCCCCGCAAAAATCGTCAAATTACAAAGATCGTTTGGTCACATGACCACAACAACGATGGACGCAAATCTTTCGCTTTCTTTGATTACCTATTTTACCGACACCATGGCCGTGGATGCGATATCGCGGCTATTGTAGCCAACGGCAATCTGATACTGGCCGGAGGGAACTTCCCATTGGTCCGTCCGGGTATCGAAG
>JABEVB010000028.1 GCA_013044165.1 Phycisphaerales bacterium | reverse complement strand
TGGCCGGTTTTGAATTCGCATCCGAGCCGAGGGGCGGGTTGCTGGCCGGTTTTGCCCACCCGCGGATGGTGAGCCGAGAATGCCGCACCATAACAATGGCTCGTCCCAGCCTGAAAGGCTGATCGTCAATAGTCGTGCGTTGGCAAACGCACGATACGCGGTGCCGAAATCCCCGACCCTGTAAGGGTCATAGTTATTAAACCCGATACCCACCCGGTGCCAAAAATGCCTGCAAATAAAACAAAATGACACCTGGCCCCTGAAGGGGTCCAGGTGAATAGTCCCGATGCATCGGGATTGGTAAACGCACGGTTATTGACGGTGTATTATGAATCGCTCATCGCGTAATAATTTTCTTTTTGCCGGGTGCGCTGCGTCCACTTTTGGGTACACGGATATGTACAACCTTGCCGTCTCGCACCACCACCAGCGGTGTTCCGGTATCGCGCGCAATCTTGCGTGCCCGCAGCGCCGCTCGCCGCATCGCGGCCATGGATCTGACAACCATTGGATCATTGCCGGAAATTCGCATGCTCATCGGTTTTCTTCTGCTGCAGGTATCCGAGGCAAATGTCGTCTTTCCCGCGCCGTTTGGCCCGGCAATAATCACGATACGCTTTTTCAAACCCATGATTCCACTACCAAAACCGCCGCATTTCAACCGATATGCCTGCTGCGGCCAGCCCCCGCTCGCCATTCCAATGTCCAACACCCGCATCAGCCTGATTTGCTGGCGGCCTCAATCACCGAAACTGCGGCGCCACGCCGTTGCCCTGTAACCGCAGTCGCTTCTTGCCGAATCACCTCGGCATCGCGTCCTGATTCTATTTCCATCGCTTTTCCCTTTATCAATACGACGGCAGTAGTTTCTAAAATCACCCGGGCAAAAGGAAGACGCCCTTGATAGAACGGAAACAATGGTTATCTTTTTTGTTTTCGCGTCGACGGCAATCCCAGATAGTTTCTTTCATAGGTATCAAGGAGGCCGTTTATCGCATGTTCCGCGGGGTCGTGTTTTTGCGGATTGCGCAGCTTTGATAGCAGGTTTGATAAAAATTTTCCGGTCAGTTTCACGACTAGGAGTCGGTTCTGCTGCGTGTAGTATAGCTCCCTTATCCAATCCAGTTCTAAGCCCTTTCGCGGGTTGAGGTCCGCGTCCCGGGTGACCAGGAAGGCGATCCGCCCGTAGGGGGCCGTCATGTACGTGGCAATCTGTCGAAAATCCCCCTGAGTGGGGTTTTGATAATTTTTAACCTCGAACAGCACCTGACGAGAATCGTAGTCGTTGAGGACTCGCCTCCATGGGGGTGAGTCACCGGAATTGGAAGCCACGATGTCCCGCTGTTGCACTGCGGCGGCGTTTGGGTGGAGTGCGATGTTGCGGAGCCCCGCCGAGAATACAATGCGTATAGCCTTCAGACACCACTCCTCAAACCTTTGCGCGCATTCTTTTCCCTCAGGTATTTGGTTAAGCTCTGACATGTGCCGTCCTAAATTGGCGGCCCGTACCTTCGGTGCGTCAGAGTTAACCTCGATATCGTACTCGTCATAAATTTCCTGAGCCTCGTCGGCCCCTATGGCCTTGCGCGCCAGGTCAAGCGCCATCCAGTAACACGGGTGAATTAAGACCCGATCAATTTCACCAAGCGCCCGATCTGGGTTTTTCCCGTCGTGGCAGAAGATGAACCTGCCCGTTGTTTCCTCCCGCAACCCCAAGAAGCCGACACTGTAAAGCGCCCTGGTTGCCGCTTCGGGCGTGTCGAGAATGCGGAAGGCCCGCTGTGCTTCTGCCGGATGGGTATCTACCGATAGGACCGACGCCATACACGACCTCGCTTGCTCTAGACTTTGCTCTGGTTCGGTGCCCCGGAATGCTCTGGTCAGTTCCGCCACCCCGGGAAGTATTTTTTCGTACTCCTTCTGCAGGTCATTATACCGGTTCTCCGATATTTCCTTGGCGGCGGCTTCAAGGTCATCGTCAACGATTTCTCCCCGTTCCTGCGACCGGGCACAGAGGAACGCGTTATTCAACAGCGATATAACGTCGCGGGGCCGGTAGAGCGTTAGCTGCAGGCACTTCCTGAAACCATCCTGTCCCTGCAGGCCCTTGGCGGTGCATCGGTTCCAAAGTTTTCTGTTCTCTTCAATGTCGAGATTAAACGCTGCACGCAGGCGGTCACATACAAGATTGAAGAGATTGTATTCATCCCAATGAAGGCGCAGCACTTGTCCCTCGATGTTACTTGAATAGTCGGGATCCAACTGAGCGATCGCGCGGTGGATGTTGTCGCGTAGGAACACGTATACTTTGCATTCGGGGAGGTGACTACGGGTGTCAATCGCCGCTTGAGTTAGGCCCGCGATTATGGCCGTCCCCAGTGCGTCCGGTTCGAAACCCTCGTCAAGCCGGTCCAGCAGAAATATAACTTTACGGTTAACGCCTGACATCAGCTCCTTTACGTCAGATGTAAGGCGGCTCAGCTGGAGCTTCTGGGCGAGATCCCCGAGTCTATCAGCAGCCGAAAGCTGCTGATCCGATAAGGCTTGTAGCGTATTTCGAAGCTTCGCTGAAACGCCAGCGTAGGGCCGCCTCCAACGGGCCAAGTGCTCCCGTAAGAGCGGGGTCAATGCAGAGGCGGCCTTGCCGAACACGGCTAAATTTTCGGTAACCTCCATGAGAAGGGCGTAGCGCCACGCAATTTTCGATGCTGCCCGTGCGTGTGTAAACCCATCGCCAAAGCGGGAAAGCCTCTCTCGAAGAGAGGCAATTTGGTCTTCCTCGGGAGCGAGTTGGACGATGCTCGTACGTTCGAGTTTATTCCACTCGGTTGTTAGCCGATATACGAGGGCGCTCTTTCCTGTTCCGCGCCTCCCCACTACCAATGTACGTTCGGCGCTTTCGATCAGACTCTTGTAGTCTGCGGACCTATAGAAGGCGCGATCTAGCATGGGGCCATCCCGTTCCCCCCGCAGTTCTCCAAGAACATTCGTGTGAATCGCCATATTGGTAGCGATTTTAATCGCCCGTTGAGAGCCAGTCCACCCCGTTTTCGGAAGGGCTGGGCGTCAGATCCGGAGCGCCGCCAGAAAGATTCCTTCTGCCCATGGCGTTTGCCCGTATCTGGAGCCATGTATCGGCCTCCTTCTACAAACGAGGCCATCTTGGCACATGCCTCCGCCAAACTGAAGATGCGCTCGGCCGGACGGATACTTTCTTAGTGAATATGGCCACGGCGAGGGAAAGGTGGCGATAGGCAGTACTTTGGTAGGCAGTCCAACTCTTACTGGGCGCTCGCCTCCTTTTTCTTCTGGTCAAATGGAATCTGCACAATAATGGGGCGCTGGCTGTTGACTCCCTTTCCGAAAATGACCGCTTGCAGAAATTGAAGGTTTGGAATGGATTCTGTGTGTGCCTTGCCAAAAAAGTTTTGCAGGAAACCGAGACTGGTGTCATCGAAACAAGAAAACGAGATTATCGTGTTGCACTGTGTAAGAACCGTTTTACTAACGGTTGCAGTGCGCTGGGCAATGACCAGTAATCCAACATGATATTTGCGGCCTTGCAAGGCAATTTGGGCAATTTTCGCAACAAGCCCTCTAGAATCGAAATCGCCAAGTCCCATTGTGCTGGGTTCCGGCATCACCGTATGTGCTTCCTCAACGACTAGAAGAACGCGCGGACATTCATCGGGTTTATCGCGAGCAAAGTTCAGGAGGCAAGTCATATAAAGTTCAGTGATAAACAATGTTGCCTTTGAGTTTGAAATCTCATTAAGAGTGATGATCCCTAATTTTTTATCATCTTCTTTTGATTTTAGAAAGTCGGTAAGGTGATTTTCTACATCGGTCCGTAATTTACCTGCGTGTTCTTTGAGAGCTTTTTTCTCTGTTGGCGCCCCATACGTCCCAGTTTCGACTTCAGAGATTTTCTGTCCAAGCGCAGCCGACGACTCTGGCGAGACTGAAAGGTTAAACGGCTTCAGGTCAGAAAGGCGGCCTTCGTACTTTGCCGTAAGGTCTATACAAATCACCTTGGTTCCCTGCTCGATCGCGTGGCGCAAGAGTCCGAAAGCAAGTTCTGTCTTGCCAGCACCAGTAACGCCCAGAATTGCCGTGTGATACTCCAACGCGTCTGCAAACGATCCTGCCACACCTAGGGCAGTTCCCGGCACATAGCCATAGTTGAAATCGGCTACGCCTATGTTAACCATATCCTTGCCGAACCCATCAGTTGCTGCAAAAACAGGGGCATTCATAGCAGGAAGCCATGGGAATTTTTCAAAACCCTTTACGCTATCGCTCTTATCCGAGGGCAGAGCGCCAAGTTGCGAAGCCGTCGCAACTTGGTAGCCATGTTTGTCCGTTTCTAAGCCCTCTTCCTCAGTACAGCCATCGGTAATCTGATAATAAACGCGTGCATCACCTACGTTTGACCAAACCAACATGCCTTCCCTGCAGGCTTTCGGATCCCATACCTGGAAACGTATGCCACCAATTTTAGACTCCCGCTCTACAAAGCCAACCAAAGTAGAGCCGTCTTTATCGCCAAGCGGACAATCAATGGAATTTTTGCCACTTGGCCTCTCATAAAGGTAGCCCGGTTCCAACCCTGAGATATAGTTTTTGACATCGGCCTCACAGCAAAGACCAGTGCCGAGAATTTGGTCGTCTTTTGCCTGGGAGAACAGGGGTACAACATACCGTTGCTTGCCATCACCTTGTTGCAATAACTTAACGGACGACTGATTCCAGTTTGTCCTGGAACGCAATTCCGCGTGGATGATGTTTGGGGCATCGGTTCTCACTACTTTTCCAACTGCCGCGGCACCGGCTTTGGATGTAGACAGGGCAGCAAGCAGGTCGGGTAACCCTAGCGGCCAAATCGCAATAAATACCCCCCAGAATAGAACCAAAATAGCCGTCTGATCGGAGTGCGTTCCGTAGAACGACGTAACGCCGTAGAGGAATACAATTGAAAAGAGCAATCGTGATTTACCTAATACAACCGCCGGTCTGTAGGTTATGTCTGCAAGGCGTTTACGCCATCCGGTAACCGTGGCGGCGGAGCTAACCGTCACGCAGATCGTCGCCATCATAAAGACAAGGGCGCAGTACAGAAACACCACCCACCAGGTAGCGTTGGTCTGAAATCCGTACACCGGCAAGAGTGTAATTGCTCCCATCAGCCCATTCACGGCAGAGTCCGCCGGTTTGGTAAATCGATGTTCGAGCAAAGCTGAACCAAGTACGACCAGGAGCAGCGCGTTTTGGAATATAAGCGACGCTTTCGTACCCGACGGAAGGTAGGCACCCGTAATTAAGCGAGCCAAAGCCGCCAACGCGACCAATGAGACAAGTAAAATTGTAACGCGTGTCCATGGAGGCGGGCCCCCCGTTTTGTTGGTCATCTTGTTCTTACTCCATTCCTAATTAAATTTCCCCGTTAAAAGCGCGGTGCAACACGGATTGGAAGATGGCCTCCAAGCGGGCACGGCTGTTGGTTTGGATGGCCTCAAGCTGGCGGATTTCAGATGCTATTTCTGCGAATTCCCCCTGCAACTCAACAGGCGGTATGGGGATTTTGATTCCAAGTAGGGCCCCCGGGCTTACTCGTGGCAGGTTTGCTCCGACCATTGCACTTGAGACAGTTGATAGGACGTAGGGCGAACGAAGACAATTAGCGGTAAACGAAGGGTGGAGTCTCTCGCTGTTCGGGCGGAGCACATAAATGTCGGTCGAGCAGATACCCTTGGCTTCGGCTAGGTGCACTTTGTTTAGGTACGGGCGCAGCCTCCCAAAGAGGATTTCCCCTGGATTGAATACGTTTTTCGCGCTCTTGATTTCCGGGCCAAGCTTTGGTTTATATGGCAGGAGGTTGCCGGTGTGCCCCTCGAGGCTTTCCAAGCCTACATAATTGAAGAACGTTCCGCCGCAGTTAGCGGGATCTATCCGCTCCCGGCTGATCGAAAGGACATGGCCCAAGCTGCTTTCTGGCCAGCCTTTTGGATTCGTCACTGGATCGCCGAACATTTCATGAAAGAGGGCGGGGATGAGATCGGCGGTGCGGCGGTCGGCTTGGGCACGCAGTTTTCGCAGCTCGTCGGCCTCGTCCAGCAGCTTTACGATTCGCTCCTGCTCCGCCAGCGGCGGGAGGGGAATCAAAATGCCAAGCAGCGACTCATGTCCTATACGTGGTAGGTTCGCTCCTGCCATTGCGCCTGTTACGGCCGAAAGGGTAGACGAGGAACGAAGGTAATTGGCGGCAAAGGATGGGTGAATACACCGCTCGCGCGGACGTAGGACGTAAATATCCGTTGAACAAATTCCCTCATCAACCGCTAAGTGAACCTTGTTCAGATAAGGACGCAGCTTGCCGTAAAGGATTTCGCCGTGATGGTACATGTTTTTCGTGCTCTTGATTTCCGCGCCCAGTGTCGGCTGATATGGCAGTAAGTTGCCGGTGTGGCCTTCGATGGCCTCCAAACCGATATAGTTAAAAAGCGTATCCGGGTACTTGGCGGGTTCGATTCGCTCGCGGCTGATTTCGAGAACCTCCCCAAGCGGTTTTGTCGGCCAGCGCTTCATCTCCTCCCCCCGATTTTTGCCAGCAATGCTTCACCGCGTTGAATGATTTCACTTTCCAGTTTCAACACTTCGCGGAGAATGTCGGCGGGCGCATCGTGGTTCACTGCTTCGGCGGTCACTGTTCTGTAACGGCCTGCAGCCAGGCTCCAGTCATTCTCGCGGATTTTTTCAATCGGCACACGATAGCTTTTGGTGCTTTCTTCGCGCGTCGGCCACTTGCTGAGAACATCCGGAATATCGTTGGCCTCTATGGGTGTGCGTTTATCATCCAGGCTTAAGCCGTCCGCACCCAGGTCGTAAAACCATACCGATTTGGTGGGCGTACCCTTCTGAAATATCAGAATGGCGGTGGCCACGCCTGCGTAAGGTTTAAAAACACCGCTGGGCAGGTTGATGATGGCTTGCAGGTCGCATTCGGTTAAAAGCGCTTCGCGCAATTTTGTTGCCGCATTGGTTGAGCCGAAAAGCACGCCATTGGGGACAATAACACCGCCACGTCCACCCGGGGCCAGATGATCCACAAACCACTTCAAAAAAAGCAATTCCGTCGCGCGGGTATTCAATTTGTAATTCAGATCGGCCAATATGCTTTCATCCTGTACCTTGCCCGCGAATGGTGGATTGGCCAGGATGACATCAAAGCGTTCCCCAGGGTATACCCCGCCAAAGCCTGTTGTCAGCGGGTTGAAATGCTCAATGCGTGTGCGTTCCAACTGGTGCAAATACAAATTAAGAATGGCTATTTTGACCATATTGGTGTCGTTATCGAAGCCGGTGAAGGCCTGCGTTTCAAGAAATTTCCATTGGGCGGGTTTGAGGAGCGAGCCGTCAATATGGCCGCGTTTCAGGTCGGCTGGTTTGGTGTTCTGCCGCAGAATATGACTGAACGCCGAGATAAGAAAGCCCGCCGTGCCGCAGGCTGGGTCGCAAATCCTCTGGCCGGGCTGCGGGTTAACCAACTCAACGATAAGGTCAATGATGTGGCGCGGCGTGCGAAATTGGCCATTGGTACCCGACATGGATAGCTTCGAAAGCAGATACTCGTACATATCGCCTTTGAGGTCGTGGCCCCCGTCAGGCCCACCGGTGGCGGTCAGGTCCATTTGCTCAATGCCCTGAATGACGGCGCGCAGCGTGGGGCGATCATAAATTTTGAGTGTAGCGCGGCCGAACAGCAGTTTGCCGATCTCGGGCAGGTTCGGCAACTCGTGCAGGCTTTCGATGGCGTCACGGGTTGTATTGAAAAGCTCATCCCCGGCCAGCGTAACGAAATTTCCCCATGCAAAGCGTGCCCATCGGCCCGAAAAGATGCGGACGTATTTTTTATCCAGTGAGGCATAGACTTCATCTTTTTCGGTAAGCAGGCGCAAAAACAGCAGGTAAGAAATTTGCTCGATGGAATCCATCGGGTTATTCACGCCGCCGGCATAGAGGATGTCCATAAGCTGGTCCACCCGCTGGCGCAGCCCGGATGAAAAGAAATTACTGCCGTTGTTTTTAACTTGCGATTCGCTGGGCATCATGACTCCAATTTAGATTCCGGCCGGGCTGGCAAGCAGCGATTGCCGAATGAGGCTGGATTGACGCAATGCCTCAAACACTTCGCCGCGAGCCTCAAACTTTGCCAGGGCCGCAATGCCGCCCAATGGATTAAACTGGCTGGCACTGAAAATCGTTATATCGCCTGCCATAAACTTCTTTCGCGTAGTACCATCCTCGACAATGAGTTGGGCGGTGGCATCAAGCCACTTCTGCTCGTTGTACCGCAAATTGAACCGCGCCGCGATAGAATCAACCGTGTCGGCAATAATGGCGTCCCGGGTTGGCAGTGGTTTAATCCCGACGGCGTTGTAAACAAAAGCCGGCGTACTGGCCGGTACACCATAAGATAGCACGAGTTTATCCGGTGAATAATACATCTCCGGGCGGTGATAAAACCGTTCATTCACCAGCGTTTCGACGGCATCATCATCTTCGGCTTCGAGGGCGACCTGCATCTCGGGCGTATGCGATACAAACTCCCGAACGTCTCGTTCATAGCCGCCGCGAAAAGTCATCAGGTCCACTTTTTCGCCATTCGGCCCAACCACCGTAATTTCACGGCTCACCAGTGTATCAACACCTTCCCACGTTGGTATATCGCGCTTGGGCGGCGGCGGGCTGCCCTCAGCGGTACCAGCCTCGGTCGCAACGTCATCGTCTTCATGCAGGGACACCCCCTGTGGCGAATGCGGGGGATAGGTTGTAGATGCCGCCGCAGACTTTTCGCGCGGCAGTTTGGGGGGGACAGTGTAGTCGTATTTTTCCTCGAAATATTCGGCCACAGCACAAAAATCAAGTATGAAATAATATTTTTTTTCGTATTCCGTATTGCCGATTTTAAAAGTAAAGAGCCGCGTGCCGCGTCCCTTAATTTGGATGTATTCAGTTGGCGAGAATATGGGGCGCATCAGGCCAATGTTAAGTAATTCGCGGCAATTGTAGCCTGTAGAGAGCATATCCACCGAAACGGCAATGCGTTCGCTCCGTTTGCCATCGCGAAAGTCTTTGGCAATTTCCGAGGCGTTGTCAATTCGGCTGGTGATTGTGGTGGCGATGCCAGGCTGGAGTTGATTGAAAATCTTGGTCAATTCGGTCGCATGCGTCTGATTCACTGCAAACACCAGCGACCGGCCGATCTGGCCCGCCGGGTCGCTCTGCGCGTTAGCCAAAAAAGCCTCGCACATGACCTTATTGCGCGCGGGGGTGAATATTTTTCGTTCAAGGTCTTTAATTTTGAAGTTCTCTTCCTGCTCATTGATGAATACCGCCCAGCCGGATTCGGCCAGTGCTTTGGTGGTGATGTCGGATCGCAGGTCAAATATTTTCGGCAGACACAAAAACGGGCCGTCGGGGTCTTTCACCGCGTCTATAATGTCGTAACGGTAGGTTGGGAAGCCCGGCTTGCACCCAAAATAATTGTAGGTATCGCGCAGCTGACGCGCCTCCAGGGCTTTTGGGTTTTCCTGCTGAAGTTGTGCGATATCTACGTTTTTCAAATAGGCCTTGGGCGTAGCCGTCAGGCCGATGCGTGTGGCCTGAAAGAATAAAACGACCTCGCGGGCGTCACCATAAATAGAGCGGTGCGCCTCGTCATTCACCACCAGATCAAAATGGAACGGAGTGAACTCTTCACGATAGCGACGATCAACCATAAGCGATTGCAGCGTGGCAACGACCACCGAGGAGCCAAGCAATTCACCCGGCCTGCGGCGGGCGGTTTTATACAGAACAGGTTTGTATTCCGCAAGATAGATGTTGAAATCTTCAAGTGTTTGTTTGGCCAGTTCTATGCGGTCTACGATAAATAAAACGCGCTCGGCATTGCGTGTCATAAGAAAGCGCCGGATAAGGGCCGCACACAAAAGGGTTTTGCCGGTGCCGGTGGCCATTTCTAAAAGAAATTTGCGGAGGCGTTGCTCGTCGAATTGTCGAGAAACTATGTCCATCGCCTTAATTTGGTATTGGCGAACGGATATATCGGGGCGAAACTTTTTGAGATAATCGGCAGCGACTATTTCGCTCATGAGCCGACGTGGCGGCTGCAAGTTTTTCAGTTGCAGTCGCGTCAAATCTTCGGGAGATGGCAGCCGTTCAATGCGGTAGGCGTCCTGGTCGTTGCGGGTGTAATTCCAAAACCAATGCTCGTGGCCGTTGGAGAGAATAACAAATGGGGCCTTGAGATTTTCAGCATAGCCGCGCGCCTGTTCCTTGGCATCGTATGGATCTTCATCTTCGCACTTGGCCTCTAAAACGCAAAGCGGGCCATGCTGTCCAAGCAGGACGTAATCAGCCCGTCCAGTCTTGCCGCTTAATTCAAAGCATACCTGGTGGGGATCGAGCAAATTCCAACCGCTGAATTCGAGCGCCTTGTCAATCAGAACGCGCGAAAATGCCTCGTTTTGCCCTGTTTTCATTTTTGCGATTATAGTGGCGGCTCCGGCAAATGGGCAAGGTATTTTGACCTCGCGGGCTGGCTGGCGACAAAGGCGCCATTCCTTCAGATGTTAAAGTGACCAAGCTCCCGTAACGATGCGTAATCCTTTGGCCGGTCCGTGGTTGCCCGGCCGAGAATGATATGGTCGAGTACCTCGATCTTCAAAATACGGCCGGCCTTGATCAACTCGTGCGTCACCTTAGTGTCGGCTTGGCTCGGTGTCGGGTCGCCGCTGGGGTGATTATGAACCAACACAATGGCGGCAGCGGAGGCCGTGATCGCGGCTTTGAATACCTCGCGTGGGTGCACCAGTATGGTATCGAGTGTTCCCTGCGAGACCTGCTCAACACGAATCAATCGCCGCCGGGTATTCAGAAGCACTATCTGAACTGTCTCCACATCCATTACGCGATTCTGGTCGCGCAGGAGCCGGACGATAGCCTCCGGGTTATCGAGTTTGGGCGACTCGCGCCGCAACTCCTCCGCAAGTTTGCTTGCCAGAGCAAAGGCAGCCACAAGCGTTACGGCCTTGTCGCGGCCAATACCCCTGATGCAGCGCAGATCATCCACAGACGCCTGGGCAATCGCACCAAGCGAACCAAACTTCTGAACCAATTGGCGGCCGACGTCAACGGCGCTGCTGCCGCGTGTGCCGGTTCTTACAAGAATAGCGATGAGTTCGGCGGGGCTAAGGGCACCCGCGCCATTTTCAATAAGACGTTCGCGGGGGCGCTCGCCTACGGGTTGATCTCTCAGGCGGCTGCTCGTGATGGCTTTCGGTGATGCGTTATCGTAGCTCGTAGTCACGTTTTCCTTTCTCGGAAAGGACAATGCAGCAGATGATGCAGTTGGAGCGCAAACTCCAATTTCGCCAAAGTTTACCTTTGATATGTATGGCCCGCCACCTGCGGGGGCCTGTTTTGGCCGTCCTGCCACAGCATTCGGTCTCGTCACACGGCCAAACTATCATCCTCGTCGTCGTCGTCGTCTCCGCGATCTCTGATTCTCTGCGCGCCAACCGTCGCGCAGCGCCCCAATAACAAAACCTTTGCGCCTTCGCGCCCCTTTGTGGTAAATCATCGTCCGCCGTCTCCGCGATCTCTGATTCTCTGCGCGCCAACCGTCGCACAGCGCCCTTAAAATATGTAGCAAATTCTCTCTGCGCTCCTCGGCGCCCCCTGTGGCAAAAACGTCGTCGCGCAGCGCCCTAAATATAAAATAAAAACCTCAGCGTAACCCTGCCTTGAGGCAAGGATGCCGAAATCCTCGATAGGGCAGGAGCGTCTCCTATCGGGATGCGCGCCAACCCGTCGCCGAAGCGCCCTGGCAACATCTCTCGGTGCTTCTCGGTCTTGAGCCAGGGAAGGCGAAATCCCGATAGAGTAGGAACCAACTATCGGGATGTGGCTAAAACCCCTCATCTATCTGGCCCATGCCCAGCCTACAATACCCTCGGCAGCAAACTATATTGTTGCCGAATGCCGAAAGCTGAGCGCTGAAGGCTCTTTGACAACTAAATAAAACCACCCCAAAAACCCAGCGCCCAATCCGCGCGCACTGCTCTACTTTCTACTCACTCAAAACTCCCCTCTCGGCGGCTGCGCCGCCCCCCCCCCTAACTTGGCCATCTTGGCCACCTTGCCCAAAACCCCAGCAAAAGCATCGTTTTTCAAGGTGGCCAACCATACGACAACTTGGCCACCTTGCCCCCTAACTTGGCCACCTTGCCCTCTAACTTGGCCACCTTGGCCGTCGCTGCGAAATACGTCATGATGTCAATAATCCAAGAACCCTCATCGGCACACCCGCGGCACAGCCGCCAATGTTCCACTGATCGCCTGTTCAACTTTCACTTGTTGAGTCCCGGTGCGCCGGGACGAAATCCCGATGTGGCAGGGATCCAAAGATCGGGGCTCTCGCGGCGGAGCCGCGCGGCCAGGGTCAAAACACCGGCATACGCTGCCAAAGGCCCGGTGACCTTCCCAAACCACCGCACCTGCCACCGAAAAGGCCACAGCGAACACAGCCTGCCGGGTAGGCATTTTGTTACATCAACAATGAGAATCGTGTATTGCAGGTTCCTTGTTGCCTTGGCTCGCTTGGCCTATGATGTTTACGGAAAAATAGTGAGTTAGGAACTTCATGACAGATTCGGCACACCTTCAACTACCGGCGGCTTTTGCGACTTTGGGCTTGGAGCAGTCATTGCTGCTTGCCTTGGCTGAAATACACTTTACCGAGCCATCCGAAATTCAACAGAAACTTATTCCGGTGGCTCTCACCGGAGCGGACTGCCTCGGTCAGGCCCGCACTGGCACCGGCAAAACCGCGGCCTTCGGCCTGCCTATTATGCAGCGGCTCGACGTACATCAGCCTTTTCAGGCAATTGTTGTCGTTCCCACCCGTGAATTGGCTGTGCAGGTTGAGGCAGAACTTATTCGCTTCGCCAAACACAAGCCCATTCGGCTGCAGGTGATATACGGCGGCCAAAAGGTCAGCCACGACATCAAACTGCTGGAGCGCCATCCCCACGTGGTGGTAGGAACGCCAGGCAGAATTATTGACCTTTACGAACGCGGCGTTTTGCCGCTGGATCGCATGCGATTTGTCGTTTGTGACGAAGTAGACCGCATGTTTGATATCGGCTTTCGTGATGATGTCCGCAAAATTCTCGGTGCGTGCTCAGGCCCGCATCAGACCATTTTCGTCTCGGCCACCATAAACGATGAAATTGAGCGGCTCGTTGCCAAGCACATGACAAATCCGCAGCGAATCTTCACGGCCAAGGCCGAAGACACACTTACCAATCCCGAGGCAACACAATACATGGTGGGCGTGCAACCGTGGGACAAACTCCGAGCGCTGCAAATGCTTATTCGCCACGAAAACCCAAAATTGGCCATCATCTTCTGCCGCACCAAGCGCAGCGTAGACAAGGTAGCTCACTCACTGCAACTTCGCGGCGTCAACGCTTCGCCAATTCATGGCGATTTACTGCAGAACAAGCGAGAGCGGGTGATGCGCGGCTTTCGCACCGGAAAAATCAGTGTGCTGGTGGCAACCGACCTTGCCAGCCGTGGAATAGATGTCCATGAAATTACGCATGTAATCAATTACGACATTCCCGAAGACCCCGAGGTATATGTTCACCGAGTGGGACGCACCGCCCGCATGGGGGCTACCGGCAAAGCATTTACCTTCGTATCTGTGGGCCAGGCCCAACTGCAAACCGAGATCGAAAAGCTCATAAACCATCTTTTTGAAGACTTTCGCATCCCAGGCTTTATCCCCTCACCTGAACCATCCAAGCGGCATTTAGAGGCTCAGGGCACCGGCGCCACCGATGGAGCTACGACTTCTGCCGAAGGCACTTCGGCGGGCCAGTCGGGCACCGACCATCCATCGCCCGCCCCGCCCATAACCGAGGGATACGCACCGGTGAGCTTTACCCAGCCGGCTGCAGCCGCTAAGCCCCGCCCCATCTCGGGTCGCTTTCCAACCCGTCGGCGCCGCTGAATTTAGCCACGATGACATGTCCCTAAAAAGCACGATATAATCCCGTACATCGTGCGCCAGAGGAGGCGCTCGATACATAACAGCGGAGTGCAAACGCATGACAACCGGATTGGCGCTGCTTGGCTGCGGCACTGTCGGCAGCGCGGTAGCGGAAATGCTTCTCGCCGAAAAACGCCACCTTCAGGAGCGTTCCGGCCAGCAGTTGGAGTTGCGGCACATTTTGGTGCGCGACAAACGCAAGTCTCGCAGCCGCATGGTGTCGAAGCGCCTGCTCACCACCAATGCCGAAGATATTCTTGCCGATCCCGCGGTCACAATCGTCGTCGAACTCATGGGCGGCATTGAGCCGGCCCGGACATTGCTGCTGCGATCTTTGGCTGCCGGCAAACATGTCGTTACCGCGAATAAGCATCTACTGGCGTTACATGGCGCGGAGCTTTTTGCCGCCGCCAGTAAGTCCGGGCGGTGTATTTGCTTTGAGGCATCGTGCGGCGGAGCAATTCCGATCATCATGGCGCTGACGCGCGGGCTTATTGCCAATTCGATTGATCGGGTCATTGGTATCGTCAATGGCACGTGCAATTACATTCTTTCTCAGATGTCGGCCAACGGCCAAAGCTACGCCGAGGCGCTGCGCGGCGCGCAGGTCGAGGGGTTTGCCGAGCCAGATCCAACCTTTGATGTCAGCGGCATTGACAGCGCGCATAAACTCGCCATCCTGGCGGCGCTGGCTTTTGGTATGCAGGTACCATTTGAAAAAATAGCCATTCGCGGCATCAACGATCTGGACGATTTGGATTTAAAATTCAGCCGCGAGCTTGGCTATACCTGCAAACTTCTGGCCATTGCCGAGCGCACCACCGGCGGCATTTCGCTGCGCGTTGCTCCCACGCTTATTCCTGCCAAGAGCGTTTTGGCCAATGTACATGGGCCCTTTAACGCCATTAGCGTCTTCGGTCATGCGGCCGGCCAGACTACCTACTATGGTCGCGGCGCCGGCCCCAAACCGACCGCCAGCGCCGTTATTGCGGATATAGTCGAGGCTGCCATGGGCACTGCATCGCTGCTGTTTGCCAACTTGCCACTGCTTACCAAACGTACCAAAGGACAATTTTTGCCGAGCAATCAAATTGTCGCTCGCAATTACCTGCGCATCACCGCTCTGGATTCGCCCGGCGTCATGCACCAGATTACCGGTATCCTGGGCCGACGAGGCATCAGCCTGTCGGCAATTGCGCAACATGAATCAAAGGCGGGCGCCTACGTGCCGCTGGTAATCACCACACACGAAGCGGTCGAGGGCGACATTGCAAAGGCCGTTGTTGAAATAGACCGCCTGAAGTGCACCAAGGGAAAAACGGTGCGATTGAATATCATTGATCCCGCTGCGTAAATGGGCCAAGATGATGCAGTGGCAATTGCCACAGACCAAAGGAAAGAATGTCATATGAAATACGCCATTATCATCCCCGACGGTGCGGCCGATTCCGGCATTGAAGACCTGGCAAACCAGACGCCACTCGAAGCCGCCAGCAAGCCCAACATGGATGCCATCGCTCTTGCCGGGCGAATTGGGACGGTGCGCACCACACCCCCCAACTTTTCCGCCGGCAGCGATGTTTGCACGCTCTGCCTGCTTGGGTATGACCCAGCCAAGTATCATCCCGGTCGTGCTCCGCTCGAGGCGGCGGCCATGGGCCTCAAACTCTCCGCCGACGACTGGGTTATGCGGTGCAATCTGGTGACCATCGTCAATGGCATCATGCTGGATCACTCCGCCGGCCACATTGGCGACAGGGAGGCCCGTCATCTTCTGGACTCGCTGCGCAAGGAACTTGCCCCCGAAGGCGGACCGATTGAGTTTCACGCGGGCGTGAGTTACCGCCATCTGATGGTGCATCATGGAGGGGACTTTTCCAAGGTAAAAACCACACCGCCACACGACATTCCAGCCCAACCCATTAAGGGTTACATGCCGCGCGGGCCGGGGTCCGATACGCTGCTCGATTTGATGCATCGGGGGGCAGATATACTAAGCGAGCATGATATCAACGTTGTCAGACGCCAACTCGGCGAGCAGCCCGCAACCCATATTTGGCTATGGGGCCAGGGCCGCGCGGCCAACGTACCCACATTTATGGATCAGTATAAAAAAACCGGCGCCATGATTACCGCGGTAGACCTGCTGCGTGGAATCGCAAATCTACTGGGCTGGCAGAATATTGAGGTGCCCGGCATTACCAGCTATCACGACACCGACTATAACGCTCAAGGTCAGTACGCCTGCGACGCCTTGGACAGTTATGACGTAGTCTGTTGCCACGTCGAAGCCCCGGATGAAGCAAGCCATCAGGGCGACTACGAGACCAAGGTTCGAAGCATCGAGGCTATAGACCAGTTTGTTGTAGGGCCGATTTATAAAAAGCTGCAGACATTTGATCAGTGGCGACTCTTAATCATGCCGGACCACGCCACACAATGCGCCACACGCAAGCATCACGATGCCCCCGTGCCCTTTGCTATGGCTGGCACACACCGCAAGAGCGCCATCGCCCGGCCTTATACTGAAAAAGCTGCCCGCGAGAGCGACCTGCACATCGAAAAGGGCTACGAATTAATGGACTATTTTCTGTCGGATAACTGACGACCACGCGACTGTTGAGCACCCTATTGCGGCTGCTCAAACTCCGCAGGTTCGCGTTTCGCCTGATAAACCGCCCAACCCAAAACAACAAGGCAAACCAGCGCTACGACCCATGGAATCCAGCCATGGCCGTTCGCTGGCTTATGCAGTTGATTCATCGTGAGCTGATGTTGCGCCAGCAGATTCGTAAAGTGCCGATCAAACGGCAGCACGAGCGGCACCACCAGCAAGGCCACCATGTTCATAACCTTCAGCAGCGGGTTGATTGCCGGACCGGCGGTATCTTTCAACGGGTCGCCGACGGTATCGCCCGTGACGCTCGCTTTATGCCGCTCCGACCCTTTGCCGGTACCTTTGGCGGCATCGCGCGGCTCATCCTCAATTACCTTTTTGGCGTTGTCCCAGGCTCCGCCGGCATTGGCCATAAACACCGCCAATAGCTGGCCGGCCAATATTGCCCCGGCCAGAAATCCAGCCAGTGCCTGCACACCCAGCAAAAAGCCAACCAGCACCGGAGCCAATACCGCCAGGAGGCCCGGTCCAATCAGTTCGCGCTGCGCTTCGAGCGTGCAAATGCGTACCACTCGGCCATAGTCAGGCTTTTTCTGCCCCGACCAGATGGCTTTATCGCGAAATTGCACGCGGCATTCGTTGACGATCATATACGCTGCACGGCCCACCGCGCGAATCGCCATCGAACTGAACAAAAACGGCACCGCCCCGCCAATCAACAAACCAATAAACAGGTGCGGATCAGCCACGTTAAGCAGGCCCGATACCACATCGTAAACCTGGCGCGACAGCGGCACACGGTCAGAGCCCCCACCGGAGCCAACGATCGTAATAAATGATGCGAACAAGCTTACAGCGGCAATCACAGCCGAGCCGATCGCAATACCCTTTGTAATAGCTTTGGTCGTGTTGCCGGTGGCATCGAGGTCGGCGAGTATCTGCCGCGCCTGGGCATAGCCTTGCTCGCCGATTTCCGCCCGGTCATAACCCATTTCACCAATGCCGTTAGCGTTGTCAGCAATTGGACCAAAGACATCCATGCTGATGGTGTTGCCCGCCAGCGAAAGCATACCGATGCCGCACATGGCCACGCCATACGCGATAAATACCGGGCTGGAACCCGAAAAAATAAGCACGCTGGCCAGCAGACATCCAGCTATAGTCAAGATGGCCCACACGCTGCTTTCAAGCCCGACGGCAAAGCCCTGAATAATGTTGGTGGCGTGGCCGGTGTTACAATTGCGCACCAGCGAGCGAACAGGCGAATGTTCAGTGCCGGTAAAGTGGTCGGTTGTCCACGCCAATACCATAGCCAAAATAATGCCGATAAAGGACGCCTCGGCAGGTCTGATATCGAGGCCCGCAATGCCAAAATTGGCCCAATAGGGAGCATGAGATTCTACAACCTTCAAGGCCGGGTTGGCGGCTAGGTAACTGCTGTCGTAACGGAGGTAGAAAAATCCAAGGATAAAAAATCCGATGGTGCTCAGTACCGCGGCAAACCGAAACCCGAAGAAGATAGCGCCCATCGCCGCGCGGACTCCGCCCGTGTCGCTGGCACGCACACTAAATGTTGAAATAATATCGGAGCACACGCCGATGGCATAAACAAGCAGCGGAAACATCACCCCCTTGTGTCCAAAGCAGGCCCAACCAAGAATCATGGCCGCCACGAGCGTGACGGCATAGCTTTCAAAAATATCCGCCGCCATGCCGGCACAATCGCCCACGTTGTCGCCGACATTGTCGGCAATTGTAGCGGCGTTGCGCGGGTCATCTTCCGGAATATCTTTTTCGATCTTACCAACCAGGTCAGCCCCAACATCCGCCGCCTTGGTGTAAATGCCGCCGCCAACACGCATAAACAGGGCCAGCAGCGTGCCGCCAAAGCCAAACCCCAACAGAGCACCCGGCGCACGGTCGCCAAAGTACATGAAAATGAGCGTTGCCCCCAGTAACCCCAGCGCCTCAGTCAACATGCCAGTAACCGTGCCGGAACGGTAGCCCAGCCGCATCGCATTACCAAAGCCATGACGGGCCGCCGCCGCCACACGCAAGTTACCCTGTGTGGCCATCAGCATGCCAATGGTGCCCACAGCCATGGAGAATAACGCACCCATTAAAAAGGCAATTCCGCGACCAATCGGCAGGTTGAGCCCCGCAGCGGTGTGCCAGTTGGCGGTAAAGATGAGCACCACCATGAGTATCAGGATGATGGGAAACAAGGTGCTCCTCTGGCGTGCCAGGTACGCCTTTGACCCTTCGCGAATCGCCTGCGCCACTTCCTGCATTTTTGCTGTGCCCGAATCGGCCTTACGAATGTAGCGGACCAAGTATGCCGCGTACGCCAAACCGCAAAGTGCGATGGCAAGCACCGCAAACAGAGCGACACGCTCATAGGGTTGAAAGTCAGGGGAAGACATAAAGTTAAACGGATGAAAATGCGACGCCGCAGCAGGTGCAGAAGTTATGCCAGATACAATGGATGGTACCCCGGGCTCAACGCTGCTGGAAAATGCCGGTGCAGCAAACATCAAGCTGGCAAAGGCACCCATCAAAATGTTGCCCCCCAGCCGCTTGTGATACCCAAGTTTGCACCGATTATTCCACATGTCCTTCTTCCACCAGCTCATTTTTCGCTCCTTAAAACATCAGGCTAAAGCGACATAAAATATGGACAGTCCAGCATCGCCGCCCCACAACTCCGTAACCTCATGGCGTAGCGATTAACGATCCTGTACGGCCACGCATGCGAGCCGCTCAAGGCTGACGGCGCACCGAAACACAGGTCTTTAGTTTTTGATCTCCCAGATGAACGCGGATTGACAGCCTAAGATGCCTTGTCAGAGCAACTCCACCGTTTCCTATTTTGAGCACCGCGCCATCCTTGGGCGGAATGTTACCCGAAAGCATGGCAACTCGCCAAGTGTCGGCCTGAACATGGTCCGCCCCAGGCCCAGTGGCTTGACACCGCTCTACCATTTGGCGGCATCGCGCCGCGAATCCAACCAACGTTTGAAGTCCGCTGCGCTTCGGGCATTCATTACGTCGCTCGCCTTTGCCCAGCCACGGCGGGCCGTTAGCACCCCAAAGGGTAATTGATCAAAATCAGCGAAACTGTGCGCATCGGTATTGATACAAATCGGCACACCTGCTTCAACCACAAGCCGCACATGCATGTCGCGGAGGTCAAGGCGATGGGCATTGGCATTAACCTCGATTGCTATGCCGCTCCGGCGAGCAGCAGAAATGACCTGGGGCATGTCCGGCTCAAGACCGCGCCGCGTTCCTACAAGGCGGCCTGTCGGATGGCCAAGAACATGCACAAGTGGATGCGATGCGGCTCGCACGAGCCGCACGGTCGCCTTGTCGGGGTCTTGCGTCAAAGCCGCGTGCGGCGAAGCAACAACCCAGTCAAGTTGCGCCAGCACATCGTCCTCATAATCCAGCGAACCGTCGGCCAAAATGTCAACCTCGCTGCCAGCGAGCACAAGAATGTCCTTGGCTTTACGGGCCACGGATCGGATGGCGTTGGCATGTTCAATAAGTCGCTGCACCGTCAGCCCGCGAGCCTGAAACTGCGATTTGCTATGGTCGGTGATGGCAATGTATTTAAGGCCCCGCCGTTTGGCCTCGGCAACTATATCATCTATCGAATGGGCTCCGTCGCTGGCAGTGGTATGCATGTGCAAATCGCCCTTAATATCCGCTATGGTCACCAACTGCCAAGATGCCTTTGCCTTAAAAAGCGATTCAGCATGCTCCAATTCGCCATGGTCTTCGCGCACTTCGGGGGGAGGCGTGGCCAGCCCCAGCGCCTGGTAAATATCCTCCTCCAAGCGGCCTGCAATCGGTTCTTCGCCGCGGAACAAGCCCCATTCATTAAGCTTTCGACCTTGCCGCACCGCTCGCTCCCGAAGCTTCACGTTGTGCTCTTTGCCACCCGTAAAGTATTGCAGCGCGGCACCCCAGCTTTCGGCCGGCACAATCCGCACATCAACCTGTAAGTTAGCTCTCGTGCGAAGCGTTATTTTAGTTTCACCGGCGGCAACAATCTGCCCGGTAAGCGAATGGCTGGCCAGCCGCTGAGCGATCTGCCCGGCTTCCGCAGCGTCACCGCATACAAGAATATCCAGATCGCCAATGGTTTCTCGCCCACGTCGCAGCGATCCACAATATTGAACCTGCGTCGCCCCACCGCCCGGCCTAAAAGGCTGCTCCAGCAAGTCGCAATAGCTCTGAGCAATGGCCATGGCGACATCTACTCTCACACGATCAGCCTCTTTACCAACAAACGCCAGATTGGCCTTGATTTTGGCAATTTTCTTTTCGCCCATGCCATTGAGCGCAAGCAGCGATCCGTCGTCAAGCTTTTGTTTAAGCGTTGCGATATCGGTAATTCCCGCCTCATGCCAGAGTTGAGCGGCGGTTTTCACTCCAAGCGATGGAATAGTGAGCATTTGCACGACGCCCGGAGGCACCTGTTGGCGCAGGGCGGTAAACTCGCCAACACTGCCGGTGCGCAGATATTCTTTGATTTTTTCAGCGGATGATTCGCCCACCCCGGGCAATTCATCAAGACTTCCCTTCAAACTTGCGACATCCTGCGGCAAATCCTCCAAAACCCTCGCCACTTTACGGTGGGCCAAAACCTTAAAACTGTTTTCTCCCAGCAAAGCCAGCATATCTGCGGCTTGCTCAAACAGCGCGGCTATATCGGCATTAGTGCTCATAATGTAACGTTTCCAGCAAGCAACGCCTTTAACACGGGTAATTCCTCCGTAGTTGTGAGTTTGAGATTACGCGAGCTTCCAGCCGTGATGTGCACGGGCAGGCCCGCAAGCTCACACACCTGTGCATCATCGGTGATGACCGGCACGCGGTCGCGCGCCAGCAGCTTCTCAAACGCACCGCGCAACAGCTCTACTTTAAAGCATTGCGGCGTTTGTGCCTGATGTAAACCTTGCCGATCGACCGTCGCGGCCACAGTGCCATCAGGCGCCATGCGTTTAAGCGTGCATGGCTCCGCCACGCACGGAACGGCCGCACCATACAACCTCGCTGCCGCAAATGCCGTATCTATTACGCTTTGAGGCGTTAGCGGCCTCGCCGCATCATGCACCGCTACAAACGATATGCCGGGCCTAACAGCCTTAACGCCCTCGTACACGCTGGCCCACCGCTCGGTGCCACCCGCCACCAAGGTAAGCACCTTATCGCCAACGGTTGCCGCGAGATGATCGCGATAGCACTCAAAGCGATCTGGCGCGGTGGCTATGACAATTTGTGAAACATCGTGGCGCTGTGCAAATATACCGACGGATCTCTGCAGAACGCTCCGCCCATCTAAATCGGTCAGCAGTTTATCACCGACGCCAAATCTTGTGCCGCTGCCCGCCGCCGGAAACACCACTGAAAACTGCTCATTTGTCATGAGCTAAGTATGCCGTAAGGCCACGATTGCAACAACTATGGCTGTACCAATCTGAATCGCCTGGACGAGTGTCAGGCAGGCTCATAGTGCTGCAGCACTGTTCAACCGCTACCGCCAGCCACCCTGACTGACTTAACCAAACGACCGATCTTCAGTACCATACGCTCCGGCCTGCAACAACAGGCAAAACACGGCGCACAGAGGAGTAGCCAAATACGCCATGAGAGTCATGACCTACAATATTCTTGAAGGTGGCACCGGCCGCATTGACCCGCTTTGTGAGGTGATCCGCCCGGCGGCGCCTGATGTTGTGGTGGTGCCTGAAGCTTGGGATGCAGAGTTATTTGATCGCCTTGCCGACCGCCTTGGTATGGACAGCTTTCGTGCGGATTTGCCCGGCAATGATCGCAGCGGCATCGGACTGCTGAGCCGCTGGAAAATTCGCCAGGCGGTCAACCTTGGGCCGTTATCAACGGCCTTTACCCGCGGCGCGATCTCCGCCGTTGTAGAGAATGGCGATGTTTGCCTTGGCGTGGTTGGCGTTCACTTACACCCCTACGAACGCGACAGCGATGAAGTCATAAGAAGGGCTGAGTTGGCCGCGCTCTGGCCACTGTTGGACGACATGGCCAAGATGCCGCATTTTCTACTTGGCGACTTCAACGCGCATCATCCCCAGCAACATATTGATGTAAAGGCCGCTCCGTCAAGCAAACAGCAACGCATCAAAGACAACGGCGGGCGGATTCCGCGACTGGCAATCACGGACGTTCTGGCTCACGGCTACATTGATGCGCACGCGATAGGTCGTACGCCAGCGGAGTTTGAGCAGAGTTTTACG
This sequence comes from Phycisphaerales bacterium, assembly GCA_013044165.1. GTDB lineage: Bacteria > Planctomycetota > Phycisphaerae > WQYP01 > WQYP01 > JABEVB01. The sequence continues at coordinate 7,680 of JABEVB010000028.1, read as the reverse complement.
GTGGCCCATCCAGCGTTTCGCGTGGACTATATCTTTGTGCCCGGCGCTATGACTAAGCAGGTGTCGCAATGCCATGTTATTAAATCGCCCATGACGCGCTTTGCCAGCGACCATCTACCGATACTTGCCGATGTTAAATTAGAATGACGGGTTAACTTTTCTGCAACCTATGCCCTGTTGCAATAAGTCACGTCTCTAATCGTTTTGCAAGGTTGACCCAGTCGTGGCAACTTGTGCGGCTGCATGACCGTTTTGCGAGATTTCTGTAGTCTTCCCATGCACGCGCAGGAGAACGGAGTGTATCAATGACCAGCGGTTTTCCGCAGCGAGTCCACGGCTCTGCAAGGCTCAAATCGTCTACATTTTTGGCGTTGCTGTTGCCCGCTTTTGTGGGCGGCAATCTACTGTGCTGCGCTAGGGCGCCAGCCAGGCCCCAGGTGCCGGCGCCATGGCGGGTTTACGCAGACACTTGGGGTGCAGTAGACGGCCTCGGCCGGGTACTGCCCAGCTATTCGCAGTGCGGCTTGCCGCACAAAGATGCCGCAGTGGGCATCTTTTACTTCATCGCCAACAATCATCCCACCACCGATCTCTACGACAACGACAAAATCATTGCACAACGAAACGGTCGTCCGAATTGGTGGCGCATCGGGCCTTTGCATACCTCTCACTGGTGGGGCGAGCCGCTGTTTGGCTACTATCGCAGCAGCGATCCTTGGGTGCTTAAAGAGCATGCGGCCATGCTGGCCGACGCGGGCATTGATACCCTTATTTTAGACAACACCAACGGGCCAACTTACCCGCACACCCAGAAGTCGCTTTTCAAGGCGTTTGCGCACTTGCGACAACTCGGTGAAAAGACGCCCTACTTTTGCTGTTTCTGCCGCGCAAAAGCATGGAACACCGACTATAGAGATATCTACGCCAAAGGCCTGGCAAGCAGCCTCTGGTATCGTTGGCAGGGCAAGCCGCTCTTGCTGATTCATTCCAGCGATAAAATGCAGGGCAATATTCTCTTGCGGTCGCTCCCGGCCACCATCCGCACGTTCTTTACTCTGCGCTATTCATGGGCGCTGGTTCAACCCGACGGCCGCAGACAAACGTGGTTCGGCAATGGCCATAACGTGTGGCCGTGGATTGCTTACTATCCCCAGCCTTTCGGCTGGCATGGCAAGTCTTCCATCCCCGAAAGTCTTAGCGTGACTGTGGGAGGCTGGGCGGTTTCCGATTTGGCTCGCGACTATCACGACCATCATCTGCCTCCCCGAAAATCGCAAAAGCCCGCCCTTGGGTTCTGTTTCGCCGAGCAATGGAAACAAGCCCTGGCGGTCAGGCCTCACTTTGTTTTTGTCACCGGCTGGAATGAATGGACCGCCGGCTGCTGGCCCTGCCCTGCGCCCGACAACGCCATGCGCATGGTTGGCCACCCCATTGAGCATGGTGGCCCGATTTATGTAGATGAGTTTGATGCCGAATACTCGCGTGACTGCGAGCCTATGAAGGGTGGCTTTGGCGACGATTACTATTATCAGCTCATCGCCAATGTACGATTGTACAAGGGTGTGCACAAACTTGCGTTCGTTCAGCCTCGCACCATTCACATCAGCCAGTCGTTTTCGCAATGGGCCACCGTCGGCCCGGAGTTTCGCAATCAGATTGGCCTGCCGGTTCATCGCAATTACGCTGGTTGGGGTGGTCACCATTACATTGATCAAAGTGGTCGTAATGACATCAAGAGGTCTAAAATGACCTTTGACGCCAGGCACCTCTACTTTTACGCCCAAACCGTCCAGCCTCTCACTGCCTGCACCGAGCCTGATTGGATGCTGCTCTTTCTTGATGCGGACAACAACCCCAAAACCGGGTGGCTGGGGTACGACTACCTCATCAATCGCAGGGTGCCTGGCTCGCGCACCGACACCATCGCTCGCTACGTCGGCCCAGGTTATCGTTGGAAAACCATCGGCACCGTCCGTATGCGAACAAAAGGCAACCAACTGCAGTTAAGCGTGAGCCGAAAGCTATTGGGCCTTGGCGACAGTCTGCCCAAAGAATTGCACTTCAAATGGGCTGACAACATCAGACAAAACGGCAAATGGAGCGACTTTTACCTCCACGGCGACTGCGCGCCACCGTTTCGCTTTTACTATCGCGCCAAGTTCCCGTATGGCACGCCTCGTTCGTAAACATCACGATTCGACCATCTTCAACACTTACGCGGCGATTGGCCAGTGGTGAACGCCCTGCGGTCGAAGACATGTGCACCGCAGCCACAGGAGTCACCGCAATTCCGCATTCGGAAGTGTTGGAAGCCCCGACGATCGCCGCACGATCGCGAGCTATGCCTTGTCACAGAGTTTGCTGTGATTATTGTCAACCGCGCTATTCTCGGTTAAAAACACAAATATTGATCATAACTGGAGCACTTATGAAAGATCACTCCGCACTATTATCTCGCAAGGTCAACCGTCGCGTGTTCATTTCTTCCACCACGGCCGGCGCCATGGTTGCCTCATTTTCAGCAAGCACGGTTGGTGCTGCAGAGACTGTCCGCCAAAACGCTGCCCGAGCGAAGCCGCCTGCCACGTCGGCGAGCATATCGCCGAGCGCCTACCAGAAAGCACACCAGCGAGCCGCAGCGCTCGTGGCACGCATGACGCTCACCGAAAAGGCCGCGCAGTTAGGCAATACAACCCCGGCCATCAAGCGACTTGGCCTGCCCGCTTATCAATATTGGCATGAGGCCCTGCACGGCTTGGCTCGCAGCGGCCCATGCACTAGTTTTCCGGTGCCTTTGGCCCTGGCCAATACATGGAACCCTGAGTTGGCCGTTAAAGTTTATGCGGCCATTTCTGATGAGGCACGCGCCTACCACAACAAGCACGGCACGCCGCTCGCCTACTACTCGCCCCAAACGCTCAACCCCGCCAAAGACCCGCGCTGGGGACGTATTGACGAGACCCTCGGCGAAGACCCACACCTCATGGGCACGCTTGTGGCCAGCGTGGTGCGCGGCATGCAAGGCGACCATCCCGACTATCTCAAAACCGTCTGTTGTGCCAAGCACTTCATCTGTAACGAAACCGATGATGACCGCCATACAACTTCGGCGAACGTCAACTCGCGCAGCTTCTGGGAGTATTACACCAGGCCCTTTCGCTCGGCTGTGGATGCCGGCGTATTTACTGTGATGGGCGCCTATAACAAAATCAACGGTATCCCCTGCTGCGCCGATCGCTTTCTGCTGACCGACCTCCTGCGCCGCCGCTGGGGTTTTCGCGGGTATGTAACGTCCGATTGCGATGCGGTTTCTGATATCTGCCAAACGCACCATTATGTACCCACCAATGAGCAGGCCGCCGCTCTGGCAATTCAGGCCGGTTGCGACTTAAACTGCGGCTTTGCATGGGGAACCTACCAGAAGTACTTGCCGCAGGCCGTCGCCCTCGAACTCGTAAGCGAAAACGATATTGATCAGGCCTTGACTCGCATTATTACGGCGCGTTTCCTGTTCGGCGAATTTGATGATATGCAACAGGTGCCCTACCACGCCATCCCCTTTAGCGTTGTGGACAGCCCCAAGCATAGAGCTTTGGCGCTCGAGGCATCTCGCCAATCGCTGGTGCTGCTCAAAAACGCCCGCCAAACGCTGCCGCTTAACAAAGCCCATATCAAAAAAGTCGCCGTCATCGGCCCCATGGCCGACCGCTGCGCAATCGGCGGCTACAGTGGCGGTCCCTTCATGCATGTTTCGCCGCTGCAGGGCATCGCTGCAGCCCTCGGCTCACCAATAGCCGACAATCGAATTGCGGCAATAAACTTTTCCACCATTGATTGGGATTACAAGTTTTTCAATTGTGTACTGCCTGACGCCACTCTGGGCTTGATGCAAAATAACTTCTGGGTGCAGTTGCCAGCCGCTGACTTTACCGGTCGCACGTCTATTACAGCGTGTGCCTCGTGTGCCGCAGGCGGTGCCGTGGTGGAAGTTCGCCTGGACAGCCCCACCGGGCGTGTCGTGGCGCGCATCAAGATCGCTCCCACCGGCAGTTGGGATACCTTTCGCGAGTTTTCTGCGCCTATAAGCGGCGCCACCGGGAATCATTCCATTTTTCTCGTATTTACCGGCGATGCCGCGCAAAGAGATTTGCTCCATCTCGACTATATTGAATTTCATCCGCTCAAGCAGCCTAAACCAGGCAATGTGCAGGTATCCTTTGTGCGAGGCTGCACTGTGCAGGGGCCAGCCAACCCGGCCTGGCTGCACGCTGCGACGAAGGCGGCCGAAGAGGCTGATGTCGTATTTCTGGTTCTTGGGACCGATCAAACCGTAGATCATGAACAATTAGACCGCAAAGACATCCGTCTTCCCGGCGCCCAGCACGATCTGGCGAAGCTGGTGTATAACGCCAATGCCCGCACGGTGCTGATACTCTCGGCCAACTGCCCGGTGGCTATACCGTGGGAGGATGAGCATATCCCAGCCATTCTTTGTGCGCTGTGCGCGGGTCAATCGCAGGGAACGGCGATTGCCGAGGCACTATTCGGTCAGTACAACCCGGGTGGCAAGCTGGCGGAAACCTGGTATCGCAGCGTACATGGGTTACCCGACTTTCATGATTATGATGTCACGCATGGTCGCACTTACTTGTACTTCCGAGGCCAATGTCTCTATCCGTTCGGCTTTGGCTTGAGCTACAGCACATTCGCCTTTCGCGACCTGAAAACTGACGCCGCCTCGCTGGCCGCCGGCGAAGTGCTGCGCGTATCGGTAATCGTCAAGAACACGGGAACCGTTGCCGGCTCCGAAGTTGTACAGTTTTACATTGCGCCGCCGAAATCAAAACCGCCTCGCCCTATCAAGCAATTGGTTGGCTTTAAGCGCGTAGAGCTTAAAGCTGGCGAAAGCCGCAACGTCACCTTTGCGCTCCCGTATAACGACCAATCGCTCTGGTACTGGGACGAAAGTCAAAGGCAATTCGTCCTGCAACCCGGCAAAGTACAACTCCTGATAGGAAGTTCATCGTCGCACATTCATCAATCATCGCAGGTGCAACTTGAGCCATGTCGAGATGCCGCCCTCGGCTCGCCGGAATCCCTGCAAACAATTGTGATTCACCCGGTCATCACGTAAGTTCCGGCGGGGATTACAGAGTAGTCTAAATGGTTCTATAAAAAGGGTTTGCAATGTCTAAACAAAAGAACACCTCAAGGTCAAAAAAGTCGTTGGTCGCTCTGCGCGAGGTTAACCGCCGAAGGTTTATGGGCTTGGGGGCAGGCGCACTGGCGGCCGCTGCGGCGATGACTTTGGCAGAGCAAAACGCAACGGCCGGAAAAATTGACATTCGCCATTTCAGCCAGCCCTATTTTGGGGGTATTTCTGAGGCTAACTATGGTACTGCCCGCCAGCGAGCCGCAGCGCTGGTCGCTAAAATGACGCTCGCCGAAAAAATCTCGCAGCTTGGCAATAGCGCCCCTGCTATCAAACGCATAGGCCTTCCGAGCTATCAATACTGGACGGAATGTCTCCATGGAGTGCTGACCGGTGGGCCGGTAACTTCTTTCCCGCAGCCGCTGGCCATGGGCAACTCCTGGAATCCAGAATTAATCCACAAGGTCTATGATGCGGTATCAGATGAAGCGCGTGCCATGAACCGCAGCCGCGGATTGCATCTGACAATGTACTCGCCTGCAACTGTCAACATGGGCACACGAGATCCGCGTTGGGGCCGCATTGAAGAAAACTTCAGCGAGGACCCTCTTCTGGTCGGTGAACTTGCCGGCCACGCCATTCGCGGCATGCAGGGTACCGACAAAAAATATCTCAAGACCATCGCCTGCGCCAAACATTATATCTGCAACGATACCGATTCGGATCGCGAAACAACATCGGCGACGGTAGATCCACGTAGCTTTTGGGAATATTACACCCGCGGCTTTCATGCTTTGGTGACCAAATATCACAGCTTTACGGTGATGAGTTCTTACAATGAAGTCAATGGGGTACCCACCACAGGCAGTCGCTACTTGCTGACCGACATTCTCCGAAAGCGCTGGGGCTTCCGCGGCTATGTCACCTCCGATTGCGATGCCGTCGGCGATATTTATCGCACACATCATTTTGTTCAAACGTGGCATGAGGCGGCAGCTCTCGCCCTTAATGCCGGCTGCGATCTCAACTGTGGCGGCACGCTGCAAAGACACACCATGAAGGCCTATCAAGATGGGCTGGTAAAGCAGGATGTCATTGACGAATCGCTCACCAACATACTCACCGGACGATTTCTGCTAGGCGAATTTGATCCCCCAACAGACAATCCATACAGTAACATTCCCGTAAGCTGCATCGAAAGCACGGCCCATCAGGCATTGGCCCGCGAAGCGGCGCGGCAATCAATAGTACTCCTTAAGAACCAGGACAATCTGCTCCCGCTTAATAAAAAAGCGGTGAGGCACATCGCGGTAATCGGCCCGATGGCAGCGCAGGCGCACCTCGGTGGCTACAGCGGCGGGCCGCACCATCGCATTAGCCCTGCCGCGGGCATTGCTGCCGCCCTGGGCGTTAACCTGCATTACAACCATATTCCGGCAACTCAATTTACAGAAAAATCGAAAAGTCCGCAGCCGCAAGCGTCATCAGAAGGCTTTGGCGATCTTGGCTACATTACCAACGGCGACTGGGCGGCCTACGCGGCCATTGATTTTACCAACAAGACACAACTCACGGCCCGCGTATCAAGCCAGAACGCTGGCGGAAAAATTGAAGTCCACCTCGATCAAATCAACGGGCCCTTGGCATGTACGCTCAACGTGCCGCATACAGGCGGCTGGCAAAAATGGCAAACCGTCACCGTCGCGCTTGACGGCATCACCGGCATGCATAAGTTGTACCTGAAGTTTGTGGGTGGCGGCGGGGATCTGCTTAACATTGAATGGTTGGCACTGCTTCCCCTTTCGGCTCCGTCGCACAATACGAGCGTTGTCGTCGTTGAATCAGGGTGCTCTGTCACAGGGCCAAAAGATGATAAAGCCTTCGCTGCGGCTGTCGCGGCCGCAAAGGCTGCGGATGTGGCCATTGTATTTGCGGGTGCAAATCAACAAACAGATCGTGAAGGGCGCGATCGCCAGCACCTGCGGTTTCCAGGCGTGCAGCACGAATTGATCAAGGCAGTATACGAAGCCAACCCCAGAACCATACTGGTGATCACCTCCAACTGCCCCATAGCCGCAACATGGGAACAAGATAATCTGCCGGCTATTCTCACCGGCCTTTTTGCAGGCGAACAACAGGGCAATGCTATCGCCGATGTTCTTTTTGGCGATTACAACCCCGGCGGCAAGCTGGCCACCACCTGGTTTACCGGCATCGAGCAGTTGCCGCACTTCCATGATTACGACATTCGCAAAGGCCGCACCTATATGTACTTCAAAGGTAAGCCGCTGTATCCATTCGGCTACGGCCTTAACTACACACAGTTTGCCTACAAATCATCGAAGGCCAGCGGTTCGTCGCTGGCGACCGGCAGCACCGTGCACGTAACGGTAACAATCGCCAACCCCGGGCCGAAAGATGGCGATGAAATCGTACAACTATATGTGCGATTTCTTAAGTCCAAAATTGTGCGGCCCATCAAGCAGCTTGTTGATTTCAAGCGGCTGCACATAAAATCGGGCATGTCC
>JABEVB010000179.1 GCA_013044165.1 Phycisphaerales bacterium | reverse complement strand
TTTTTATTTGGGGAGTTGGGCGACGAGGGTTTTGCCACATCCCGATAGCTGGTTCCTGCACTATTGGGATTTCGCCTTTCCTGACTCAAGACTGGGAAGCGCAGAGATACGTAAGAATCTTTATAGTTAGGGCGCTACGCGGTGATTGGCGCGCAGAGCCGCAGAGTCCGCAGAGACGACGAGGGGAGTTATTAACAAGACACGAAAATTGGTCTATTGGGGCGCTGCGCGACGAGTTTTGCCACATCCCGACAGCGGGTTCCTGCTCTATCGGGAGATTTCGCCTTCCCTGGCTCAAGACCGGGAAGCACAGAGATATTTACGGGGCGCTGCGGTGGAATCTCGCGCAGAGACGCAGAGTCCACGGAGACGATGACGCGGTTTGCCACAAAGCAACCAAGTCACCAAGATTTTTATTGGGGAGTTAGGGGTGACATGTTTTCACCGAGTTATCATATAGATAATAAGATATTTAATAATATTATGTGTATGGGTGATGCTCGACGATTGGCGCGCAGAGCCGCAGAGTTCGCGGAGACGATGACGGGGGGGGTATCAACAAGACACGAAGATTGTTTTAGGGGGCGCGGCGAGGCTGCGCCGAGAGGGCAGATAGAGAAAGTAGAGAGTAGAGGTTGCGGCGCTGCGCTTTTGGGGGCGGTCGCTGCGCTGCCGCGGGGGGCGGCAGAAGTAACGTTATGGCGATCTCGGCTGTTATTCGGGCGGGGGCCGGAGCTGTTTTCAATTTAATTGTCGCTGCGTAGGCGGTCAACTCGGGCGATGAGTTCGCGGGCGGTGGCCTCGTCGGTGCTTTCGGCGATGATGCGGGCGATCGGCTCGGTGTTGCTTGGCCGCACATGCACCCAACCCTGGGGCCAATCTATACGGGCGCCATCTTGGGTATCTACCTTGCCATCCGAAAATGCGGTTTTGGCCCGTGCCACGAGGGCGTCGGCCTGGGCGCGGGTACAGGTGAACTTTTCTTTTATCATGGCATAGCGGGGCAATTCGGCTACGAGCTGACTGATGGTTTTGTTGGTTCGGGCGAGCAAGTCTAAAATCAATGCCATGCCCAGGAGCGAATCGCGGACCGGGCCAATGCGCAAATCTATGACGCCGCCGTTGCCTTCGCCGCCGATAACAGCGTTTTCGGCGATCATGCGGGCGGCGACGTTGGCCTCGCCGACGGGGGTGCGCAGCACGCGGCAATTGTGGCGCGCGGCAATATCATCCACGAGCCGCGAGGTGGATAAGTTGGCGACCACCGTGCCGGGCTTTACGCTCAGCCGGGCGAGAGTTGCCAAAGCCAGGGTATATTCTTCGCCAATGTAGGTGCCATGTTCATCTACAATGGCCAGGCGGTCGGCATCGGGGTCTTGAGCAAAGCCTACATGGGCGCGGCGGGCTTTTACTTCCTGGCACAGGCCGGTGAGATTTTCTTTGGTTGGCTCGGGCGTGTGGGCAAAGCGGCCATCGGCTGAGGCGTTGATATGAATGAGTTCTGCGCCGAGCTTGCCCAGCAGCATGGGCGAGGCAATGCAGCCGGCGCCATTGATGCTGTCGAGCACGACCTTGTAGCGATTGGCCGCGATGGGTTTGGCATCTATATGGGCGAGGACGGTTTGTACATGGTGGGCGTGCGAGCGGCTGTCGGTGGTGAGCAGGCCGAGTTTCTCTACGCTTTGGCAGGCAAAGGATTCGGTTTTGAAAAGCTGATGCAGTTGAGCAATGGCCTCGGCGGGCATAGCAATGCCATCGTGCCGCAAAAACTTAATGCCGTTGTATTGCCCGGGGTTATGTGATGCGGTAATAACCACCGCGGCCTGGGCCTTTAAGAAGCGGCCCATAAGCGCAATGGTGGGCGTGGTGGCAATGCCCAGATCGGTTACGTTAACGCCGGTGGAAAGCAACCCCGCGGCCATGGCTCCGGCAAGCATGGGGCCGCTGATGCGTGAATCGCGTCCGAGGGCAACGTTTACCGCACTGGAGGGGGCGTTCTGGCGTAAAAGATATCCCAGCGCCTGGCCGAAACGCAGGGCGATTTCGGGCGTGAGGGTTTCGCCAATAATGCCGCGAACGCCTGAGACGCTTACAATGAGTTCTGCCATGATGGTCCCTTTTTTTAGTTAAAGCCTTGTGATGCCGCCGCGGGCAACATGGGCTGGTGTTGGCCTCTAATACCTGAAACGACTTGTGCGTCCCGCCGCCCGGTTGCGGCGCTGCGATATGGCAGGCCATTACCTACCGATGCAGGCTCATAAGTCGCGGGCTGGTAAGGAGCATAAGCTGGACGCGTTCAAAGTGGCCGAGCCATTCGGCGATATTGGCGGCGAGCAAGTCGGTGGGCGGTGCAAACAGGCCGGTGGGGCAGCTTGCACCGCTTAAGGATGCGACTTTGTGGCGATAGGTTGCCAGGGTGCGCTCGCCAAAGCGTTCACATTCAAACCAGTCTTCGGAGATAAAAACGAGTACGGGTACGCGTGGGCCGCCGCAAATCGCCAGTTCATTGGCGACGGCTGTTTGCAGGTCGGGTGCTTGCGGGTCGAACTGCTGGGGACGGTTGATAAACCGCAGAAAAATAGAGGGCGACGCCTCGGCTATTCGCTGAAAAATAGGACAGGCATTGACGCAGTCGCCGCACCAGGGCCCGGCGAGGCACAGGACGTGCATTTTTCGGACAAAACCGGCAAGCAGAGCTTTTTGTTGGGAGGTAAGCACGGCCTGCTCGTACACGCCTTGCCAGCGGCGTTGATGCTCGTGGGTGGCGTGCTTTTGGAGGAACTCCTGATAAGGCAGGGCTTGATCGTACACGTTTTGCCAGTCGTAAGCCATAAGACGATTTCCTTATTTCTAGAGGTATCCTGAGCTTTTCAGCTTCAGCGGCGAAAGAGCTTGCTGCGGACCAGTTTGTTAAGGGGCGGCGGTAGAGCAGGCCCCCGGGCAGCGTCATCCGCGGCATTTTTTAATGGCTTCGGCCGGTGTCTTGGTTACGGTGAGCACGCGGTCGAGGCGGGTTATTTTAAGCAATTCACGAAGCGATGCGCCGAGGTTGCAGAGTACCAGGCAGCCATTGGGCCGGGTGCTGAGCTTTTTATGCAGCACCATCACGACGCCGACGAATTGGCTTGAAACAAACTGCACACGGTCCATATCGAGGACAATGCGGCGGCGATCTTCTTTATCTACAAGGTCGTAGAGGGTGCGGCCGATGTTTTCGAGTTCGGTGGCGTCGGTAAGCGAAGGCACCTGAAACTCTACAATGGTGCACTCTTCAAGGTTTTGAATGTATAAAGGCAGGCCCAAAAGGTGAATCCTTATGTTGTAAACACACCAGATTTTACTGGTATGGGGCCGGGTTGCAAACGACAACCGCGGCAGGCGAAAAACGCGGGTGTATGGTACAATAAAACTCTCTGCGGTGGGCATGAAGCATGCTCCGCGGGAAAACTCTGTTTGATGCGTTTCATGGAGGAACCATGCTGGATCAGGACGGTCGCATAGACGACCTGCAGATTGAAACCGAACTTTCCGAAAGTTACCTCACGTATGCGATGAGCACGATTATGGATCGTGCCCTGCCGGACGTGCGCGATGGGCTTAAGCCATCGCAGCGTCGCATTCTGGTGGCCATGAATGATTTGCAGCTTGGCCCGCGCAGCAAGCACCGTAAGTGCGCGAAAATAGCCGGCGACACGTCGGGCAACTATCACCCGCACGGTGAAGCGGTTATTTACCCCACGCTGGTGCGCATGGGTCAAAGCTGGAACATGCGTCATCTGCTGGTGGACAAACAGGGGAACTTCGGCTCGATAGATGGCGACCCGCCGGCTGCGATGCGTTACACCGAGGCTCGCATGGCCGAAGCCGCCGCCGAGATGATGGAAGACCTGAAAGAAGACACGGTAGATTTTATTCCTAGTTATGACGAGCAGCGCACCGAGCCGACGGTGCTGCCGAGCAAGTTTCCGAATTTGCTGGTGAATGGATCGCAGGGCATTGCGGTGGGGATGGCGACGAGTTTACCGCCGCACAATTTGCGTGAAATTTGCGATGCGATTGTGAAAATTATTGAGCAGCCGCAGACCACCAGCAAAGAGCTGATGAAAATTGTCAAAGGGCCGGACTTTCCGACCGGCGGCGTTATATGCGGTCGGGCGGGCATTTTGGAAGGCTACGAAACCGGTCGCGGTCGCATTACGCTGCGCGGGCGGGTGCACACCGAGCAGCTCAAGGGCGGCAAAGAGCAGTTGGTGATTTCGCAGATACCGTACCAGGTGCTCAAAAAGACGATTATTGAATCTATCGCCGAACAGGTGAAGGAAGAGAAAATCAAGGACGTATCGGATGTTCGCGATGAGTCGGACCGCGAGCATGAGGTTCGCGTGGTGGTTGAACTCAAGCGCGACGCGGACCCCAATGTGGTGGTGAACCAGCTGTATCAGTTTACGCCGCTGCAGAGCACGTTTTCGATTATTAATATTGCGCTGGTAAACCGCCAGCCACGCACGCTGGGCCTGCGCGAAATGGTGGTGCAGTTTATAGGCCATCGCAAAATAGTGATTCGTCGCCGGACGATGTTTCGGCTGAAAAAAGCCCGGCAGCGAGCGCATATACTCGAAGGTCTCATCTTGGCCCTCGCGGACATTCACACGGAAGAAATGGCCAAAAAGGGCGGCGGCAAGGTGGAAGTAATGGGCATTATCGAGCTGCTGCGCAACCGCAAGCTAAGCCCTGATGTGCCCACCGCCAAACTTAACCTTATGAAAAAGCGTTTCAGCATTGATGAAGCGCTCACCTGGAAGGCGGCGATTCCGAAGGCATTTCGCAAGCGTATTGACGAAGCGCTGGCCCGCGACGGCGGCATGCTGCTCTCGGGTGCGCAGGCCGATGCCATATTGGGCATGCAGCTCCAGCGTTTGGTCGGCCTGGAAATTGACAAACTCACGGAAGAATACAATCGGCTCACGAGCGAAATTGAAGATTACGAGATGATTCTCGCGGATGAAAATCGCGTGCTTGACATTATTCGCGAAGACACCATAGAACTGAAGGAAAAGTACGGCGAAGACCGGCGCACTGAAATTACCAACGACGCCACTGATATTAATATTGAAGACCTCATTGCCGACGAACAGGTGGTGGTGACCATAAGCCACGAGGGCTACATCAAGCGTATGCCAGTGGATACCTACCGCAAACAGGGGCGTGGGGGTCGCGGCGTTATCGGCGCTGATAACAAAGAAGGCGATTTTATTGAGCATCTCTTCATTGGCTCTACGCACGATTACCTGATGTTTTTTACCAACCTTGGGCGGTGCTACTGGCAGAAGGTGTACGATGTGCCGCAGATGAGCCGCCAGAGCAAGGGGCGTTCGATCGCCAATCTGGTGGAAATGCAGGCGGAAGAAAAGCTTGCGCAGGTGCTGGTGGTGCGCGACTTTGCAGATGAAAACAAGCATCTTGTGATTGCCACCGGCCATGGGATTATTAAAAAGACTCTGCTCAAGGCGTTTGGCAACCCGATGAAGCGCGGGATTATTGCCATTGGGCTGGACAAGGGTGACAGCGTCATTGACGTGGCGGTTACCAATGGCAGCGATCAGATTGTGCTGGCCACTCGTGAAGGCATGGCGGTGCGCTTTAACGAAGCCGAAGTGCGCGACATGGGGCGGCAGGCCGGCGGCGTTAAAGGCGTCGAACTGGAAAAGAGCGACGTGGTGGTGAGCATGGTGGTTATTCCGCAGGGGCTGGACCATGGCGACAACCAGGTAACGCTGCTTACGGCCTGTGAGCATGGCTACGGCAAACGTACCCGCATAGAGGAGTATCGGCTGACGCACCGTGGCGGCAAGGGCGTGATTAACATTAAGACCACCGACCGCAACGGCGCGGTGGTTTCGGTTAAGCCGGTAACCGACAACGATGAACTGATGATGATTACCAAGGGCGGGCAGGTTGTACGTATAGGCATTACGGGCGAGCTGCGCGAAATGGGCCGGGCTACGCAGGGCGTACGGCTGATACGGCTGGATTCGGGCGATATTCTGGTAAACGTCGCGCGTGTTGCGCCAGAAGATAAAGAGGAAGGCGAAACGCCGCTGCTTGATAGCAAATAAGGCCGCGAGTGGCGTCGCCGAGAGGGTAGATAGAGAAAGTACACGGTAGAGCGCCGGGGCGCTGCGCGGTGGTTGGCGCGCAGAGCCGCAGAGTCCACGGAGACGACGACGGGGGTTTGCAACCACAAAGTTTCCAAGACACCAAGAAGTTTTTACCGGGCCGATGAGGGGCGACGTTGGTCTTGCGCCGCACCGCAGAGTTTACACAGATGACGACGGAGGCCACGGCTCTGCCGAAAGCCCCGAACTTTGGCGCCTTGCCTTAGAGCCTGTTTGAAAACTCCGGCGGGATCGTCTTGCGGCCCAGGGCGGCCGTCTGCTGCGTTCTCGCTCCTCGCCATATTTTCGAATATGCCTCG
>JABEVB010000178.1 GCA_013044165.1 Phycisphaerales bacterium | reverse complement strand
GGTTGTACGACTGACAGGAGAGTTTCTTATGAAACGCGATGAGTTTAGGCGGATGGGTAGCAAGTTCAGCATGGCCATGGGTATGGCCGCGGCATTAACCGGGGCGACGATAGCAACCTGTGCGCATGCCGGCACGCCGGTGGTGGCGGCCGGTTATCAGCTAAGCGTATTTGCTTCGCCGTTTGCCAATCCAGGATTAGAGAGCAGCATCGGTGGCACCCAGCCGACACCAACGGTCAGTTCGCCGGACGACATTACGGTGGCTGGCGGAAATGTATTTGTCGGTTGGGGCAATGGCGTGGCCGGCGATGGGGGCTACGGCCCCAATGGCGTAACGAGCACCGTAGCCGAGTACAGCCTTAACGGCACGTTTGAAAAGGCCTTCAACATGGCTGGGCATGTGGAAGGCCTTGCCGTCGGCCCGGACGGACTGCTGTATACTGACCAAAACGAAGATGGCAATTCAACACTGACCGTTGTCAACACCAGCACAGGCCAACAGACACGGTATGGCTATCCAAACCCCTCACCGCACCAGGGCGGTTTTGACGGGCTGCAGTTTGTGAACGGAACACTTTACGCATCAGGCTCCAATGCGGGCAACGGGGCTTATTCGGCCAGCAACCCCAATCCCAGGCCGGTGCTGTACCAGGTGTCGGCTACACCGGCGGCCAATGGCGGTAATTACCCGGAAATGCCCGGCATCACCCCGGTGGTGCATGGCACCGACATGGTCACCAACAAGGTGACAGGGCAAAAGTCGGCCGGCAATATTTTTGACCCTGATTCGCTCAACCTCACTCCCGCAGGCGATTTGCTGCTGTCCAACGAAAGCGGCGCTTCGATTACCGACATTGCCAATGTGGGCCAGGCCAATCAGTCGCTTACGGTACTTAACCTGCACGACGCCGGCGGCAACCCCATCAACACCGACGATACCGGTTTTGCCACCAGCAGCCACGGCGTATTGCTGTTTGCCGACAGTAAGGATAATTTGGTGTACGCACTGACGAGCACAAACGGGTTTGCGACCAATCAGGCGTTTTCATCGGATAAGGTTAACCATTCGCTTGATGCGATGAACTTCAGCACCGGCCTGCTCACACCGGTGGTGACCGGGATTGGCTCTTCGGCGGGCATTGCATTTATTGCTGATGCGTCACCGGCTCCGGAGCCAACCGCGCTGGCGCTGCTGGCGATTGGTGCAGCGGCATTGCTTTTGACGCAGCGGCGAAGCTGCGGCAACCGATAATGTCTGCAGGCGGGCCTGGCGAAGAGCCGCCCCGCCTCATCGGAATCAACCCCTTTTTGGGCGGCGCACCGCAACAATCATGCTGTTGGGGTGCGCCGCTTTTTTGCGCCCCGCGATTGTCCGCAGGTAACCGGGAAAGACGCAATGGCTTCGAGCGCACCCACGGCGGGTTCATGTTGGCGTTGCGCCAGGCCGGCGGACTTTTGACATTTGCGCAGGAAGATTAAGATATGCGCCAGGGCCGTGATGGCGGCCGCGGCGAAACGGAAGATAGTAAGTATATATCGACATATGTTGTATCGTGACTTACACAGTGGACGATCTTGGAGTTTTGTGGCGCGTGGCTGAAACATCGGCATCGCAAACAACCGCCCCACCGCGATTGACGCGGCTGGGCTTGGACCAAGCTGCGGCGGCGGCAGAGCTATTGCGGCAGCGCGGCGGCGGTGCCTTGGATATGATTGCCCATTTTTGGGAGCGACTGGCGCAGACCCCTCCCCTTGCGCGAGCGGACCTGCACCTGGTGGTGGCCTACCCGGCCGAAGGTCGGGCAATGTGCAAGGCGGATGGCGGCGTGGAGGATTTGTCTTCTTTGGCGTCGGCCCGCAAGAGCGCCTCTGCGCCTCTTGGGGCCAATGCCCTTGGAGCAATGTTGTATGTCCCCAAGGCCCACCGAGCTGACATTTTGGCGCTGACTGATTCGGCAGCGGATGCCTTTGGAGAATATATTCAGCGGATCGGTCAGCCTATAACGTCCGATAATAGTGTTCCAGAGAATATGCATCCTGTTGGCGGCGGTTTACGTGCCCCAGCGGCCATTAACTTTATTACGGGGAATGCGGAAGGTGTGGAGCGATTACTGCCGCGAATGCTCGCGGCTGTGCATCGTAGGGCGTTTGCACGTCGGGTCAATAATGTGGTGATGCGGCTGCCGAGTGAGGTTGATGCGCCTCCGATGCCGAATGTGCGGGAGGCCAAGGATGGGGACGAGGGGACACTCAACAGGTGGCGAAAGCAGTACATGGAGGAGCGTGGAATTTTATTTGATGCCGATGTTGACGCGTGGATTGACAGTCGCTCTGTGTTTGTGCTTGAGGTTGACGGGGCCGTAGTAGCATGTGCGAAGTTTGATCTGGTGCTACCTGGCATGGTTGAGATCGGGGGCGTTTTTGTATTTCCAGAGTTTCGGAGGCGCGGCTACGGGGCGTCGTTGGTGGGAGATTTGGCAGGTCGAATTCGAAAGATGGGGCGGGTAGCCACTTTGCAGGTTGATGCTCAGAACGATTCCGCACTATCAATCTATCGCAAGGCTGGATGGGTGGAGGTGGGGAGGATCGCCAGGGTGTGGTTGGTATCGCCATGACAGCGTGTTATTGCGTGTTCCACGTGGAACATTGACCAGCCCATTTACAAGACCATTTCTAAGTTTAGCCCATTGCAAGACCACTTAACATGAATAATAGTTCGCATGAAAGCCCATCGCATCATGCGCCATTATGAACCACATCAATGGCTGGCTTCCCTATCGCAGCCAAATCTTCAAAAGACGAAATCTGAAAAACACATCGTGACGGCCAGGCGGCAATACTTTTGAATCCGTTGAACCATGGGGTCAAAAATCATGACGTAAATTGGTTTCGCATCGAGCATGCGGTGCACGCATTACCATACGCTCTCTCAGTGGCGATTTGCTATATCAAAACAACCAAAGATATCTGTGTCGTTTCTATCGTGTTGTGCCGCCACAACGCTTGCTACGCAGACGACCACCACAAAGATAGGTTGACATTTACCACGTGGCCGTCATAATGTTCCACGTGGAACACCGACCTGTTCGACTAAATGTTATCGGACGTTATGGTGCCGCTATGGATGCTGCTGTAATTTTATGCACCATCGGTGGCATTTAAGGAGCACGCTTCATGGCCAGTAATCCTAAACCACGCCTGGGACGTGGACTTAGCTCGCTCATCAGCCCGCACCCGGTGCAGACATCTCAACCCGCGGCGCCTCCACCGGCCGATGCCAGTGCCCCAATTGAATCACCAAATGTAGATATCTCCACTAAACAAGTATCCGGGCAGGCACTTGTTCCTCTTGATGCCATAGACCCAAACCCTCATCAACCGCGGCAATCCATCGAACCCGCCGCCCTGGCCGAACTTGCCAACTCCATACGCGTCAGTGGCGTGCTGCAGCCGGTGATCCTCCGCCCGGTCGGGCAGCGCTACCAGCTTGTCGCAGGCCACCGCCGGACCGAAGCCGCCCGTCAGGCCGGACTGACCTCAATCCCCGCCGTCATTCGCACCGATGCCACCGACGAGAATCAGTCTGAATGGGCTTTGGTTGAAAACATCCAGCGCGAAAATCTTAACCCCATCGAACGTGCCCGCGCATACCGCACCTATATTGAACGCTTTCACCTCACGCACCAGCAGGCCGCAAGCCACCTGGGTGAAGACCGCGCCACCATCAGCAATTTCCTGCGTTTACTGGAGCTTAATGCTGCCATACAGGACATGGTTGCCACCGGCGCACTTACCTTCGGTCACGCCAAAATACTTGCCGGCATTGACGATCACGCCCGGCAGGAATTGCTCGCACGCCGCGTCGCCGACGAAGGCCTGAGTGTGCGCGAGCTTGAAACGCTGGCCACCGAATTGGCCCAGGACCTGTCGGGCGAAACAACCACTGTCGCGCAGCACCAGCGCACCGTTAAAAGCGCCCACATTATTGAGCTGGAACAGGAGCTTTCACGCAAGCTGGGCACCAAGCTGCGCATCTTTCCGGGCCGACGTAAAAACACGGGAAAAATTGTCATTCAATATTTTTCGCTCGACGACTTTGACCGCATCACAGGCGCCATCCAATGACCGACAGCTTGCCCGACCCTTTTAAATCCTCCAACAGCGGCGTGATGCTGCATTTGCAGCGCTTGATGCCACAAGCGTCGCGGAGCACACTCCGACGGTTGCTGGCGGACGGTCGCGTGCTGGCCGATGGCAAGGTGGTTCGCTCGCTCAAGGCGCCATTGTCCGATCATGCAGTTGTCAGTATTGCGCCAGCACGCCCATCGGCGCGACAGGAAACCCTCCCCGAAGGACTGGAAATCGCATACGCCGATGCTCATGTGCTGGTGGTTGTTAAGCCCGCCGGCCTTCTGACCGCCACCGATGAAAAGGAAAAGCGGCCCACAGCCCTGGCACTGCTGCAGCGTCATGCGGCTGATCGCAACAACAAGGCTGCGGTATACCTGGTGCATCGGCTGGATCGCGCTGCTTCGGGCCTTCTGGTGTTTGCCCGCGATGTGCGGTCGCTGGCAAACCTTAAGATGCAGTTTCGCCGGCACACCATTACGCGCGAGTACGATTTGCTGGTGCATGGCGCCGTGGAACCTCCCGCCGGAAAATTAACTCATTCACTTGTAGAGCGCGGCGACGGGCGGGTGGTCATAGCCCGAAACTCCGCCGATGGCCGCAAGGCTGTGCTGGACTATCAGTTGCTGGCGAAGCGGGGCGGCGACAACGGCGTTGTGTCTCATGTGCGCTGTCGGCTGTACACGGGCCGCAAGCATCAGATTCGCGTGCAGATGCTGGCCATCGGCCATCCGGTGGTAGGCGATGATGTATATGGCCAAGGTAACGACAAACGCCATCAGCAGGCACGTGCAAGCGGTACGCTGGCCGGGCGACGCGGGCTATTGGCCAGGCGGCAACCCGGCGCACAACCATCGCTCCACCAAA
This sequence comes from Phycisphaerales bacterium, assembly GCA_013044165.1. Lineage (GTDB taxonomy): Bacteria > Planctomycetota > Phycisphaerae > WQYP01 > WQYP01 > JABEVB01. Next base: position 48,640 of record JABEVB010000178.1, on the reverse strand, counting down.
GGTTGGCGCTGCATGCCTCGCGGCTGGTGTTTAAGCATCCGCATACCGACTGCGAGATGACCTTCACCAGTGAGCCGCCATTTTTGCCTAAACCACCCGGCGAGCACCGTTTGGGTCAAAAGAAAAAGCCAAGGTAAGCTGCCGGCTCTGGCATCCTTGGCCCGGTCGGCCAAGCACTGCGGCGGCACAAGGCATTGTGGAGCGACTTTGGGTGTTATTGTTCGGCCATTGAGAGCCACAAAGCCGTCGCCACGCCCCAAATCAGGTTGAACGCCAGCACAAACAATGGGGTGGTGTAGCCCAAGGCCAGGCCCAGCATGTGTTTGTGAACAAAAAATGGTAGCACCACAAACAACGCGAAGGCGGTTGGTGCAAGGCCTAAAAGCAGCCCACGCTTAAACGGTGCCTGCCGCAGCAGCGGCAGGGCAAACAGCAAGCCGAACAATCCACCCCAGGTAACACGCTGATAAAACCAGGGCGGACCAAATGGTGCAGATAGCTTGCAATGCAGCAACCCAAGAATATCCGTCCTTTGGCAAAGCCAAAATGCGCCGGCATTAACCATGGCTCCCACCACGCCGGCGGCAAAAGCCAGCGACAATTCCCGTGGCACATTTCCCGAACCAGCCATTCTTTATGCTCCTGCACCGGGTCTTGAAAACCTCATATCCCAAGATTACCCGGCCCGTGGCCAAGTGCAAGCATTACAAGGGCATGAGTTGTTATTGCCGCGCTGATATGTGCAGCGAGCGCGTCCCATAGCGCTGCGGTGCTAAGGTGATTGGCTTTGGCAGAGCGAGCCGGCCGGCTTTTATGGCCTGAAAATCAGGCGTCGGGCCGTTTTGACTCGCACGCCGCGTTAAGCTATCATATTAAGTGTATTCCGGTCAGTTGCTATGCGACTGCTCCGGAATGGATATTCGTGGTTTGACAGGAGCTTTTGCCATTAGCCAACACGGTTTACGTTGCAACGAGCAGATTCGCATTTCACCGGTTCGTCTAATTAACGAACGCAATGAACAAATCGGCGTAGTGCCCATTGTGGAAGCGATGCGCCTGAGTCGCGAAGCGGGCATGGACCTCGTTGAGGTTTCGCCCATGGAACGCCCGCCTGTGTGCCGCGTGATGGACTACGGCAAATGGAAGTACAAGCAGCGGAAGAAAGAGCAAAAATCACATGCCGGCTCGCATGTAACGCAGCTTAAAGAGCTTCGCATCAAGAGCGTTAAGATAGATGTTCACGATCAAAACACCACGGTGAACAAAGCTAAAAAGTTTTTGCACGACGGCCACAAAGTGCAGTTTAACCTCATGTTCCGCGGGCGCGAGATGGCGCACGTAGACTTGGGCCGCGATATTTTAGAGCGAATTAAAGCTGAGCTTGAGCCTCTCGCCAAACCGGAGCGTGAGCCAAAACTTGAAGGCAAGCGCATGATCATGATATTAGCGCCCAAGGCCCACTCGGCGGTGCATGCAGCCGGGGCCACCCACGGACCCGCAAATGGCGGCTTGGCATCGCAAGCTCATCCCAAACCGCCGCGACCCGTGGCAGCAGTAGCCGCGCAACCCGCGGCCGCAGCCTCGTGACCATTCAAACTACATCATCAGTGCCAATTGCCTTGGCGAATACATAAGATATGGCGCATTGGGTGCACCATACTCCTTGCTTGTCCAAATCGGGATGCTGGGGTTGGGCGGCAAACGCTGTTTATCGCAGGGCTTGACTTTCGCTACGCCCCGGCCTGTGTGCATTGCCTGTAGCACCCGGCCATCGGCGGAACACCAAGCTACTTTCTCACCATCAGCCCAAAAACCGCGCGGGGTCAATCGGTTAGCCAGCGGCATCTGCAATTCCAGATCGCCCACGTGAAGGCCATCGTAGCGGCAAATGTAAATGCGACCGGGCCGGTGGATGTCGAAGCCAAAGATTCGGCCTGCGGCGTCGGCATGCCACAGCGAACCACACTGATAGGTTACGCCCGGCAGCCACAGGCGGGGTGGTTCTGTGGCCGTTATGTCAAAGATGATGCTGCGGTCAACAGGAGACGGCCATAACACGGTCAGCAAATGCACCAGGCGCTCGCGCCAAGCAAGCGAAATGAGACACGCCTCACACGGCTCTGCCTCAGCAAGCTCCGGCGGCAGCGGTAACATGATGCGATTTGTATTTTGGGCCGGCTTCATCATGCATCAGTATATTGTTAACACATCGTCTATGCTGCTGTAACAGGCGGTGAGCCGCTACATTCGCGTCGTATGCTGCCGTCTGCGCACAAAAAAAGGCCGCAGGGCACATTGCCCGGCGGCCTCTGCGATAAGAAAGTCCTGTTAAAACCGGAAGCGGCTGGCTAATCCGTCAGATGGGCAAGACAGCAACCGGCGTTGTGTACCTTAGGCCTTTGCGGCCTTGCGGCGACGAACCAGAAGAAGGCCTGCGCCACCCATGCCAAGCATGGCAAGACTCGCTGGCTCTGGAGCGGCCGTGGTCTGCGTGGTGTCGCTGATGTTGGCCGAAGCGCCACCCGCCAGGGTGATAGTGAGCACATCGGTCAGCGAGTAGGGGCCTTCACCCGTTGAGAAAACGGCTGTGTTTGTGGGCTGGGCAAATGATTGCAGTGGACTTGTGGGCAAGCTGGCGGTGGCAACATAAGTTGCCGGGCCGCTTTCAACCGCAGGAGAGCTGGTGGAACCCCAGCCATTGGTGATGTCCGCATAGCTGCTGAACGTGATGGAATTACCGGCAGCGGCGTTGGTGAGCGTGCCGCTGAGTTCATTGAGCAGGTTCACATTGGCACCTTGCGGAACGGTAAAGCCAACCTCAGTCACCTCAATGGTGATGGTTGAAGTGGAGGTGTTGTTGTTGCGGAACGCCAACTGCAAACCCTGCAGTATGGAGCTGCTGCTGGTGGATGTGGTGTAAGCACTGAAGGTGCCATTCCAATCGGGCGCGGCCGACGTGTTGGAGGCCTGAACAGTCATGTTTCCAGTCATGCCGTCCAAGTCACCAGTCTGGTTGTCGTAAACAACACCCGGCGTAAATGCACCAGTTTCAACATAAGCCAAGGCCATGCTGGAACTGTTGCTGGGTGTTATGACGATGCTGGCATTAGCCACCGCAGGAACAATAGCCGCGGCAACTGCCGCCAAAATGGAGAGTTTGATTTGTGTGGTCTTCATAAGAAAGACTCCCTCTAAAAAAGAGTGTCGGATGGATCCACCCCTTTCAAGGCGGCGAAGAAACAATCTTCGCCGCCAGGGGCAGATATTGATGAGCCTGAAGTTCAGGCAGAAATTCCCTTACGTTTGCGGCTGATGAGCAGCGGCAAGCCCGCAGCGCCCAACAGAGCGATTGACGCCGGTTCCGGCGTGGTATTTTGAACATTGGCAAACGTTGTGCCGTCGAAGGTCAACTGACCACCGGAGGGGAGAACAATCTGGGCAAGGTCAGCCATAGCAAACGCCCCACTGAGCGTAAATGGCGCGGACACCATGTTCTGACTACCATTGGTAAGCTGCACGGTGCCCGAAGACAGCGAGCCTGAGAGTTTGCTTGTACTGACCGTGGGGGTGACATTCCACAAAATCGGCGTGTTATTTGGATTAACACCGCTGAGGAAGGTCACAGTTGCGGGGGTCGTGTCGCCTTTAGTGTTGGTGTAGGTCGCAGACGCGCTGCTGAATACCAGGGGAGCGCCTTGAACGCCCGTAAAGCCAAAGTCGCTGACCAGAATATCGAGCGTTTCTGTGGTGGAGGTGGTATTGCGTACCGAGACGGTATTGTCGTTGATCATGGCCTGGCTGCCGATTTGACCCTTGGAAGATGAGGCCGAACCGCTGATGGAATAATCGCCGACGGGCAGCCCATTGACGGTAATAATGCCGGCTGCCGCGTTGGCATCACCTGTTGCATTGTCAATGACAGATACTGCAGGGTTAGCACTGCCGACCAGTCCGATTTGGAGTTCCAGCGTACCGGCAACCGGGGTTGCCTGAGCCGCCATGCCCGCCAGTGCCACCGGAGCGACCGCTGCTGCAATCATGGAAAGTTTGAGACGTGTAGAGATCATAATAAATTCCCTCATAAAGGAAGTACAAAAATATGCGCCGCGATGGGAACATCCCATCAACAACAGCGCGTTAAAACACACGCGAGGAGCAGGGCTTTGATATTGGCCAACAAGCGGCCCTCAAGCCCTGCGGAGGCGGTTGTTCCACAACCTGACAATTTCATAAATCTTCCGCCGGCCTAAGAATCCCGCACTCAGCCAGGCGTCATGGACTTTCTTAAAGTCCCGGTGTTGATGTGTCTTTCATCAACGCCTAACAATAGGCACCCTGTCCGGGAAGTCAACGGGCAAGTTCGCTTTTTTCTAGCCGGCCTGCCTGTAACCACGCCAAAAATACCGATTTTCGCAAAATCACGCGAAAGTAAGAATATAGGACCGCTGGCAACCATCATGAGTGATGGGTCTCATTTATCGGTAGGCTGCGTGGTGTTTTGACTTTACAATGCCATTTCTTCCCTTGCGCTGTAACTGCACGGCGGGGGAAAGCAGCAACTTGGAGTAGCAACTTATGACCGATACCTTAGCCGCCTATCGCGGTATGTGCGTAATGGTGACCGGCGGTGCCGGTTTTATTGGCTCGCACCTGGTGCGCGGCCTGCTGGCCCAGGGGGCCAACGTTCGCGTGCTCGACAATTTCTGTAATGGCTCGCGTGCCAATCTTGCCGAGGTGGCGTCGCACATCGAAATCATAGAAGGCGACATCACGAATATGGATGATTGCCGCCGCGCTGCGGCCGGCCGAGCGGTGGTATTTCACCTGGCGGCCCTGGGCAGCGTGCCTGGATCGGTGGACGACCCGGTGCGCTACAACACGGTCAACATCGGAGGAACGCTGCAGGTGCTTGAAGCCGCCCGCCAGGCCGGGACGCAGCGCGTGGTTTATTCAGCAAGCTCGGCAGCCTATGGCGAGAGCCCCTCACTACCCAAGCTTGAGAGTATGTCCGCAGCGCCAAAAAGCCCTTACGCGGTTGGCAAGTTTACCGGCGAGCTTTACGCTCGCGTGTATGCCGACGTGTATGGACTTTCCACTGTCAGCCTTCGCTACTTTAATGTTTTCGGTCCGCGGCAAAATCCCAAGAGTCAGTATGCCGCTGTTATTCCAGCATTCATTTCGGCGCTTCTCAGTGGCAAGCCGGTCAGCATTTACGGTGATGGCGGACAGACCCGCGACTTCTGCCATGTGGACAATGTGGTGCGGGCCAACTTGCTTGCGGGCAGTTGCCAAACGCCATTGGCCGGCGAAGTCGCCAATGTTGCCTGCGGCCAAAACATAAGCCTCAACGCCATGCTTGTACTCATGGAGCAGCAGCTTGGCCGCCAGGCCCAAAAACAATACCTGCCACCGCGCGCCGGCGACGTGCGCGATTCGCTGGCCGATATAGCCGCAGCCAGGAAGTTGTTTGGCTATGAGCCGGTAAAATATTTTGACCAGGGGCTTAAAGAAACCATCCAGTGGTACGCCCAGCAGCCTGCAGCGTAGAGAACACGACAATTCCCACCGGCGGCAGAGGCGGCGAAGGGTACTGCGTCTTGTGCGAGGTTAGCCCAAATTGGCGTGCATTTACTTGCATCGTCCCCAGTTTGGCCGCTTCATCAACCGTGTCGAACCAGCATGGGCAAACCGATGGCCATCAGGTCGTAGGCGGCATGCGTGGCCACATCAATTCCAAAGCCGCGAAAAATAAAGATGGCGGCAAGGTACACGCCGGCGGCGGTTCGGAAAAAGAAAGTCTGCAGCGTAAAGTGTTCCGGCCCCAGGTAATGGTAAAGCGAAAACAAAACTGCCGACGTAACAATAATGATGGGAATGGCCTTGCCGAGCGAAAGGCCAAGAAGATCCACCAGCAACATGTTAAGCAGCGTAATGAGCACCAACCGGAAGAGCAGTTCTTCATACACCCCGGCCCCTACGGCTATAACGCATTTTTCCTGCCAAGCCATTGCCGGAGCGCCGTTGTTTGCTGCCATGGCTGAGCCATTGGCAACTACGATGGCAAAGACCAAAATGGGCATGGCCCAGACAAAACTTTCGGCCGCCATGCCCAAATAAAGAACCGGATCAAATTGCCAGGGGTCCTTGCGGCTCAGATGCCAGGCGAGCAGCACGGCCACCACCACCGCCATCGGCAAATAGTTGCCAACCACGCCGAAGAAGGCGAAGAAGCGCAAGATCAGTGCAAACGCCACAAGCCGCGCCGGAGAGTCGGGCGCGGGTGTCCATGGATGCATCGCGCTGCCAATCTGATAAATCAGCAGCAGCGGCGTAATAAAAATCAGACATTGCAGCGGCCAATGTGAGCGATGAAAATAATCATTGCCCGAGCCAAACCTTGCCCACTGCGGTTCCTTCGCCTTGTTTTTTGCCATGGGTGCGTTCCTTGCAACCGGGGCATCTTAGCGGGGACACGGCAGAAATAAAACCAAGCAAGGTCATTTGCAGCCAAGCGACGCAACCGATGAATGTCCTGTGGGCTAACCTGAACCATTGCACCTAAGGCTTACCGTTGCTGCGGCTCACCGGGCAGCGCCGACAAATCGGCGGATACTAAAGATGGCGCGAGACACAGCATACGGTTTTCTACAAATGCACCACGCCGGTTGCCCAACACATCGGCGGAATTAACCCGGCTGCTGGCCATCGTTGCCCAGCATGCGCAGGGCGAGTTGCCGTTTGGCGTCGCCGGCCAAATACAAGGTGCGGGTGGGGAAGGCAAACTCTATGCCGGCTTTGTCATAGGCTTCAAATAATGCCAGATTAAACCGCTCGTTAAAGGCAACAAAGGCCCACCAATCGGTGGTAGGGCGGTAGCAATAATTGACGAGAATGTTCAGTGAGTCGGCATTAAAGTCATTAAAGAAGACGCGCGGCGGATTATCAGTGGGATTATCGGGGTTTATGATCGAACCGGCGAAGGTCTCAGAAGCCAGCAGACTGCGGATAATTTCTATCGCCTGAGTAATCTTAGCCGCCGGCGTATCGTAGGTGATCGTCACGTTTAATATCCGCCGGAAATAGGGCCGGTTGGCCAAATTACACACCGAGTTGTTTACGATGTCGGAGTTGGGAATGTTTACCAGCGAGCCATCGAGTTGCCGCACCCGCGTGGATCGAAAGCCAATTTCTTCAACCGTGCCGGTAAAGCCCTGATAAATAATGCTGTTGCCCACAAAAAAGGGCCGGTCAAGAAAGATGGTCAACGAACCAAAGACATTTTTCAGCGAATCCTGCGCCGCCAGCGAAACCGCCAGGCCGGCGATTCCCAGCCCGGCCAACCAAGAGCCGATATCGCGGTCAAAAACATTTTGCATAATAAACAGTACGCCGATAATGGCGACAAAAATACGCAGCGTTTTCCGGATGATGGGTATAAATTGGGTGTTGAAGCCCTGTTCATGGCGGCTGGCAAAATGCTTCAGGCCATGTTCAACAATGGAAACAATATTGAACACGTACCAGAATACGGCAATGGCAAACAGCAGCAGCACGCCCCGACGGGATGCGGCTGCAAGCAGGCCACTCATGTGCAGTTGTCCCAGGCCAATAAAAAGACCCATCGCCACGACCCAAAGATTTGCCGGGCCAACCAGCCCTTCAAACAGAAGCGACTGCACATGCCAATGGCGAGCTGCCAGCCGGCGCGACAAGCGCTCCATGAGCACGCCCGCAAAACGCCCCAGTGCCACTCCTGCAAAGATGGCGATGAGCAGCACCAGCCAATTGCGCCAACCGTTGACGGTAAACAGATGGCTGATGTCTATTTGCTTGATAAACGTATCGTAAAAGCTGCGCAGCGGATGGATCGCGTGATGGAGTGCCCCCGACTTGTGCACGCCATGTGAGAGGACTGATGTCGGCTGCGTCGTCGGCGGGTTGACGTTAATGGTAATTACACTGAAAGCCATTGTTCATCCTGAATCATCGCCGGGCTTAGTCTGACACCGTGCAATTCGGTACAGCTGCCACCGCTAAGCTGTCCATAATTAAAACTATTGCCGAGCACTTGCAGTCGAAGACAGCAGGTCTCCGCCAATCTTCCATCGCCCGCTATTGTTATGGAACACATTGCGGCCCCGTCGGCACAGCTAAGGGCGGCGACCTGGCTCTATGGCGCGTCTACCAAGCACAATGTATCCAAGGAAATCAGCCGGAGACCGAGTCGCCATTGCTCGGCCTCTCCGGCTTGGAGCCTCTGCGTCGCACCGCCACGGGTGCAGACGTACGAGCCTTTTTTCTTGCGGGCCGGGCCATAGGCTTGCCAGCTGAGGCGGTGTCGAGTGCCATAAGCTGATCGCGCAGCACGGCGGCCTGCTCGTATTTTTCGTGGGCCACCGCATATTTAATCTGCCGACGAATTTTAATCCGTGGATCCGGTGGAAGCTGCCGGCGCAACTGCCGCAGCATATCCAGCAGCACCTGGGCTTCCTTTGAGTGGCGGGCGTTGCGGCGAGCCTCTTCGCCGCGAAGCGCATAGGCCTTGAATATCCGCCGCAATGCTCCTCGCAAATACGCCATGGCCGTGCGGGCAAATCCTTTGGCGATAGCATCGCATGCCAGCGCGCGGCCCTGCATCATAATGATGTACGGCCGAAACTCTTCGAGCATGCTGCGATCGCGGGGCGTTTCGCCGTGAGCGCGGCACAAATCCAGAACGTTAAGATTGTGCTGCGTATCGCGAACCACGCCGCTGTATTCTTCCATCACGAAAAAGCTCAGGTACCGATGATAAAACATTGAAGATTCTTCGCGCAAAGACTCGCACTCGGCCGAGGTCAGCATGAAGCCGCTGTCCGAGCGATGGGCCTTGCGGTACTCCGCCAGCCGCTGCAGATGATAATGTAGTTCGGTGGGACTTTTATGCGGACGTTTGCCGTCGGGGCGGCCATTCACTTCCATCTGCAGCAGGCCGAGGTCCAATCGAACCTGAATTTTAGGCTTGCCGTCGCGACCACGAATGAGCCTTACATTGTGACGATCAGGGCGGTATTGCCAGCCCTGCAGGGCCGACGAAATATCCATGTTGCCCAAGCTATCATCACTACCGGATTTTTTGGCGGGTCGTGCCATGTTGCGAGTTCCTCCGGAAGTCAACTTAACCTTGCAAACGATTATAGCCTTCCTCGCGAGTTCGCCAAGCGCTAAAGCGATAAAACTTTAAAAATTTTTAACAAATTCACCGGCGTCCTAAAAACTCGCCACGCATTTTATAATATCTGCAGCCAGCGTCGTTTGCCGCGCGAGCGGGTCGGCTTGTATCCTGCGGCGGGCGGTGGCTTATCGGGGCTATGTAACCAGACCGGCTCTATCGGCCCAGTCTAAAAAGGAGCGTTCATGCACACTGCCAAATCCATTGCCGGAGCCATTGATCACACATTGCTCAAGGCCGATGCAACGGAGAAGCAAATTCTTCGTCTGGTTGCCGAGTCGGTTCGCTGGCAGTTTGCCACCGTGTGCATCAACCCGCGATGGGTCAAGTCGGCAGCTCGGGAATTGGCGAAGCGCCAGCGCGAGTTTATCAGCCCGATTCGCAAAGCAGCTCAAAGCCGCCGTGCGGTGGTCGTTTGTGCGTGCGTCGGCTTTCCGTTGGGGGCATCAACCACCGCCATAAAAGCCGCCGAAGCAGCCCAATGTGTTGCCGACGGCGCGATGGAAATTGATATGGTGGTCGCCCTTGGGCCGCTCTTAATGGGCGATAAGGTCGAAGTGCAGCGCGACATTCGAGCGGTTGTGCGGGCCGCGAAGCGCGAAAATCCGCTCGTGAAAATCAAAGTGATTCTAGAAACCGCGGTGTTGACTCCGCGCCAAATTGCCCTCGGTTGCCATGCGGCCTGGCAGGCCCAGGCCCACTACGTAAAAACCAGCACGGGCTTTCACCCGGCGGGCGGCGCTACGCTTTCGAGCGTGGCTTTATTAAAAAAACACAGCCATGGCTTAAAGGTAAAAGCCGCCGGCGGTATACGAGACCTCGCGACGGCACAGGCCATGTTGGCGGCCGGAGCCGATCGGCTTGGGTGCTCGGCCAGCGTCGCGATTATGCGGGAAGCCGCCGCACTGTAATGATAAAAATAATATTGCAAGCCGCAGGCGCACGGGCCTGCGCCTTGGCATTGCCCGACGTTACTGATTGGCCGAACTTTCAGCATTGGCAGCGCTGCTTTGCGGGTGGCTGTAGAAGAGCAATGCGACCTTTTGCGCTACGGCCTGAATCAGGGCATTGTGAACCGCCGCAGACGATTGCGACGAAGCCAGAGCCTCTGGAATTTTTACGGTAATGGGGTAGCCATCGGTGGCATCCTTCGGCCACAGCCGAGTGCCTTTGCTATCCACCACTTTTACGATGGCCGAGGCATAACCCTCGGATATCTGTTTATCGCTGATGAGCTTGGCGGAAAACTTTCGCATGTATATGTAAACGACAATATCGGCCCGCACAGCGGCGGCAACGTCGGCAATGCCCATGGACTGATACAGCTCGGTGTTGCGCTGCAGGTTGGTAAGGCGAAAAGCCGGCACAAACTGCGTGGCCACTTTATTTTGATAAAGCAGCAGGTTCATGGTGTTGATCAGCGATTGCAGGTCTGAAACGGTCATGGGACTATTGGCGGCTTTGTCCACCAGCACCAGCACACGCGATTGTTTAGGAATCTTAAACACCGCCGGTTGGTCGCCCTGGCCGAATATAAAGTACGCCACCTGGCAGCCGGCCAGGGCCAGCAGCGTCGGCAGTACAAAGGCTGCCACTAGAAGCCTGCGCCGGTTATTCATTGTTGCCCATCCCATAGTCACGCCAATCTACAAAGAGTTTGATAAGTTTGCCGGCAAACGCGTCGAGCGTGCGCATACGCACCAGATTATCGTCGTTATCAAGCACGGGTTCCGGCCCGCCGCGCGGCCAGGATGCGGCAACCTTCTGTGAAAATACCCGCGCATCACCCGGCATGGTGGTGTCATATACCATAACGTTAGCCGCAATATGGCCTTGAAGCAGGTGCTCGGCCCCGGCCGCGTGGGTGCTGTAATCAGTCAGTTCCAAATACAGCACGCGATCCACGCCGAAATGCTTGCCGATGGTTTTGATAGGCAGGGCGTCCCAGGAGGGTGTTTGATCCTGATATTGCAGCACCAGGTTGTAATCCAGCACTTTGGCGGTGGGTATTTTGTCCTGTATTTCACGCGATACAAATGCAGCTACTTCCCGCCGCGCCTGCGGATACATAAACGCCGTGGATGAATCTTCATAAACCACCACGGCTACACTGTGGTTGGCGAAACCGTGGTAGGGCGCAGAAACCTTTGTGCCTACCGATCGCTGTGCGGCAGCAGCAAGAAAGCCACAGCCTCCCAGGCACGTGCCCGCGAGAAAAAGAGTTGTCAAAGCCAGCAAACGAAACAGGAGTCGGTGCGATATCATTTGAATCATTCGATGTTCCTTAAACGCGGTGCCGGGTTTATCAGCCATGATGACCGAAAAAGCCGCGTACGACCAGCACTCTATAGCCCCAACCCAAAAGCACGATCAGCAGCGAAACCCAGCAGATGCGTTGCCAATGCCAGCCCAACCAAAAAGGAGATGGGCCATACCACCGCCCCTTGACTACCGACAACGTACCGAGCGCAAATAGAGCCAAGGCCAAAAAGCCAAAGGCCGCCCCAGCCGGTTGTGTGGCCAATGCGGTAAGCCATTGGCCGTGGCTTACATAAGATACCGCTGTTGTGTACCCGCAGGTAGGGCACGGATAGCCGGTAGCCAGCAGAAAGCCGCAGGGCGGCAGGCCCAGTTCCCGTTGGCCAAAGCCCTTGTGGCTGGGATGCAGGTACAGCCCCACGCCGAGAATGCAGCCAAAAAATACCAGCAAAAACAAGCCCCATAACCGCACAGCAAGGGTGCGATCAAACTCCGTGGCGCGGCTAAACCTTTGGGGCGCATTCTGGTTGGACGCTAAGCTGCTCATGGAGCACGATTATAGCAGGTTGCCGCCGCGAGGCACGCGATTGACAGAAGCTCTCGGGCGAGAGCAACCCATTCTGTCATTCTGCCCGCCACAGCCCGATTTGTTTCAATGTTCGCCTGACCGCGTATAATAGTTGGTTTGGGTGTCCAGGAAGCGGGCTACAGCATGCAGGCATTTTGGCGGGTTATCAAGGCGATATGGCCGTATCGGTTTAAGGTGCTGCTATCCTTTATTTGCGCTATTGGCGTGAGCTTTTCTTATGCTTCGGGTGTGGCAACACTTTACCCGGTGATGAAAATATTTTTAAGTTCCGAGGGCGTCCATGGCTGGGCCAACCTGCAGGCCGCACAAGACCGGCTGGGACTCGATCTCATGCCGCTGGACCGCTCCGTGCAGCGTGGCAGCCTTTCTATTGTCGTGCTCAAACCTACCAAGAGTGTGCAGCCAGCCCTCAAGGGCCTGTTGCCAGGCGACCAAATTACCCAGGTCAGCATGCCAACGCCTGCCGGTGTGCCCGCCGTGCATCATTCCTGGCTGAAGATGATGGCTCAATTGGCAGAAGCGCCGGCCGGGTCAAAGGCGACGCTTGCCATTGCGGCCAACCATGGTGGAGCGGCGCGCAACATCTCCATTGTTTTAACGCCGCTGCACTGGAAGGCTTACGCTATTTTTACCAGCGCCCATTGGCTGCCACACGGACGCTTCCAAAGCCTGATGTGGATTGTGGTGATGTTTATCGGCCTGTGCATTGTGGGCAGCATTTTTCGCTATTATCAGACTTTTTTAAGCAGTGAAGTGACGCTGCAGGTGGTCATTGCCATTCGCCGGCGTTTGTTTGACCGCATTTTGGATTTGCCCATTTCGTACACGGTGCGTAATGGCACGCACGATCTAATCAGCCGCATCACGGTGGATACGGCAAGTTTGTACGATGGCGTTTCGATGCTGCTGGGTCGGGCCATCTTGGAGCCTACCAAGTCTATCGGGGTTGCGATCGTGGCTCTCCTGGTGGACTGGCGGCTGTTTGTGGGCACGCTGATTCTGCTGCCGGCAGTCGGCATTGTCATTCGCAAACTCGGCAAACGCATCAACAAAGCCATGGACCGCGGACTCAGGGGCTGGTCGGAAATGGTCGCCATCAGCAACGAGGCGCTGGCCAACATTCGCGTGGTTAAGGCGTACTCGTCGGCGGGCTATGAGCGTCGGCGTTTTGCCCGGGCCAACCGCACCCTGTTTAAGTCGGTGCGAAGGGTGCTGCATTATCTGGCCGTGTCGCGCCCCGCCTTTGAAACCATGACCATCATGCTCGTGAGCGTTCCTTTGATTTTTGCCGCCCATCTGGTGCTTGACGGCTCGATAGATAAAGACTCGTTCTTTTTGATGCTTGCGTGCCTGCTGGCGATTTTTGAGCCTATGCGCAAACTCAATGACGTCAACAACAAAGTTCAAATGGCCAAAGCGGCTGCCAATCGCTGCTTTGCAATCATAGATATTCCGCCGGAAGACAATCTTTCGCACACTCTTCCCCGCCTGCCGCGACATAGCGCCAGCATTGTGTTTGACCATGTAAGCTTCAAATACCCCGGCCACGATGAAATGGTGCTGCGTGATGTTGACTTTACGGTTCGACACGGCCAGATGGTTGCCGTTGTGGGCACCAATGGGTCTGGCAAAACAACGCTGCTGTCGCTGGTGCCTCGCCTGTATCCACCAACAACAGGGCGCGTGCTGATAGACTCCATAGATACCGCCACGGTGTCGCTGGCGTCGCTGCGCAAGCAGATTGGACTGGTAACACAGGAAACCGCTCTCTTTGCGGACACCGCCTACAACAACATTGCCTACGGAGCACGACATGCGTCGCGCGACAGGGTGCTTGAAGCGGCACGGCGGAGTTTTGCCGATGAGTTTATCCGCGCCATGCCGCAAGGCTACGATACGCCAATAGGGCAAGGCGGGGCGCGGCTCTCGGGCGGCCAACGGCAGCGCATTGCAATTGCACGTGCTATTTTGCGCGACCCGGCCATCCTTATTCTTGATGAAGCGTTAAGCCAGGTAGATGCTGAAAGCGAAGCCAAAATATCTCAAGCCCTCGAAGAGTTTCGTCGCGATCGCACAACCTTTGTAATCGCGCATCGGTTCAGCACGGTGGTGTCGGCAGACTTGATCGTATGCCTCGATCAGGGCGTGGTCGCTGGAATGGGTCGGCACGACGAATTGTTTAAAATCTGCGAACCCTACCAAAGACTTTGCGAAACGCAGCTTATACACGGCGACGCCCCAACCGCCCCCGCCGCAGCAGCGGACGAACCGCTTCCGGCGGTTTAATGGCGTTATTGCCAACCTTCAATTCTTGGGCGATGGGATGGCACCAAACGTCGGGCGATCCCAGGGCCGGCACAGGCGGCCACCGGTAACGCAGCCCACATGTCCGCATGTCCGATAACCCTTATTTGAGTCTTAATAATTATTTTTCGCTCGCCTGAAAGCCGATGTTTACCTTGGCGAGGTTTATCGCCCCGCTTGTGTACCCGCATCGGACAATATTGTTTGGCTTGGTCAGCTACTCATTGCGTGGAGGCGTACATGCCAAATACAAAAAACTTCAGAATGGGTGATGCACAGTCAGCCAACTTGATAACCATCGGATTGCCCCTGTCGCTGCGCGAACCACCCGAACTGATCTGTACGCATCCCAGCAAGGCCAGCATTCTCAACCATTTTGGCGTGGAATGTCGAAAGTGCCCCCGCACCACGGGAGATGAGCTATGTCGCAAGGCTCTGGCGGATCCGGTGCACACACTTTACCTGCTTTCGGAATCGCTCGATTCGGCCGGTCACCAACACGGAGCAGTGGTTTTTACCAGCTTTTCGCAACTGACTGAACATATTGAACTGCATCGTCATGGCTGGCTCAAACGCGAATTGCCGCGGCTGGGGCTTATGCTGGAACATACCAGTCGCGAGTGGGGCGACCACTTTGGTTGGCTGCATCTGCTAAGAGAGCAATTCTTTGACCTGCAGATGGATGCTAATGCGCATGTATGCCGAGAAGAGGAGGAAATATTTCCGCAGATTCGCGAGCTTGATCGAGTTCGTTTAACTTCACGGCCACCGCGTGACTTAACCTTTGCCATCACCGAATTGCAGGCTCAGCATAACCAATTCGAGGTTCCGCTGCGGCAGATAAGGTTGTGGACGAACAACTACACATTTCCGCAGGATACCCCCGAGAACGTGCGCCAGCTCAACGCGATGCTCCGCCGTTTTGATACTCAGCATACGCAGCACCTTCGCGAGGAGGACGAAATTCTATTTCCGCAGGTGTTCAACCGTCTCGATACCCTCGGCGCGCTACCCGCTAACTCCATAGGTCCAGCCCGCTCAGGCACCCTTGAAGCAAGCGGGCCGGCAGGCGGGCGAGGCGGCGATGCAGCCGATTACGCCGCGTAAACGAGTGGCCATTGTACACTTCTAAAAAGTCCCAATGATCTTCTGCGGTGGCAAGCTCAATAGCCGGTGGATGGCGCAACTCCCCGATGTCAGCAGTCGGCCTATTGGCCATTTTGGTCTGCCAGGTCGTGTGCGTGGCGTCGGGTCTAAAACCGATATTCGACACCAAGTTCACCGCCGGGCTAATACTGATGCCGCCTGCCTGCCAGCAGCTGAATATCCACTGGGTATCCCAAGTGTCGGTGCGGCCAGCATGAATGTTATCAAAATAACGGCTCCACATGGCGCGCTCATATGGGTTGGGGCACAGGTCTTTTAGACGGCCGCTTTGCTTGAACGTCGGCCACAGCGCTGTATTAACATCGTAAAGTTCCCAGGCCCGCCGCCAGCTAGCCCAGCCCCATATATGCATGTATTTTGAAAAATAGTAACTATGAGGGCAGTGCCAGTCTTTGGCCTGGAAGTTGCTCCCGCCAATATGCATGATACGCGGCTCATCGCGGTAGCGCTCAAGCAACTCCTGGCAATAGCTAAAAAATGATGGATGCGGCAGGCAATCGTCTTCCAGAATAATAGCCTGCTCAACCTGCTCAAATACCCAGTCCAGCCCGGACGATACCCGCCGCCGACAGCCCAGATTGCCCTGCGAAAAATTCGTGCGGACCTCACAGGGCCAATTTACCGTTTGCAGCAAGGCCCGGGTCTGGCGACACTTTTCGGCCTCCTGCGGCCGCGATGCACGCGGGCCATCGGCTATAACCAGCAGCAAACTGGGCCGGGCTTTGGCAATGGCGGCAAGCACCTGCTGCGTCAAATCAGGGCGGTTAAACATAATCAGTGCAACGGGCGTGTTCATGCGGAGTGGTCCTTGGTCAGTCGGGCAGGTGCAGGTCGGTGCTTAACGCGCCGGTGCGGCTGGGATGGCTCATCATAGGCCAATTGCCCGGCACAAAAGGCACATCCTGCATGCCCACTTTGTCTTCTACCACAGGGCTATACACGCGGGCGCTGCTGAGCGTCGCAGCCCACCACGAAAACGATGAGTTCGCCCTGAAGAGAACATCAGCCTGCATAAGAGTGAAAAAGTCGGCCAAAAAGCCCAGCCCCTGCGCTTCGAGCGGGCTGCTTTGCGCGGTTTCGTCGCACACCCAAATCACGTCGGCGGCAGCTATGCCCGCCTGCTTGATCGCCGACTCGTAGGCGCTTTTTTTAACCACACAAAAGCGATTTTGTTCCCGCACATAATCGCCTCGGCGCAAATGAGCGGCAGCGTAAAAGCTTCGCGGTTTGGGGAATAGCGAGGCAATTTCCGGGCGAAACGCCAGCCATTGCTTAAGCTCGCGCCGTGACAACAGGTCCATACAGCGCTGATTTTGAAAATAGCCCAGCAAATCAACGTTTACCTGCCCCATCTGCCAACCGTCATCGGGGGTCGCCGGTAGCGGACGGCGGATTCGCGGGTGGCTTATGTTAAAAGCAGTTTCGCCGAGCCAGGGCGGCGTTTGCAGTTCGGCGTTGTTGAGCTTGGCAAATTTTCGGGCAAAGCTGTATTGAAACAGCATGTTGCCAAAGCGTCCGCGCCGTCCCAAACAGGACAGCGTGACCACCGGCGGCCCGCTTGCCGATTGTTTTTTTCTCCACCAGCCCAAAAGTGCACTCCAAGTTCAGGCTGCGTCAACCGCAACCTGCCGCACAAAAATAACGCAGCCATGTCCGGAACTTTCATCCACATGCAGCACCTCCGGCAGACCGCCTCCTGCACGAATGGCCGCTAGAAGTTGCTCGGCTGTATAAGGTGGGTGTATCTCCACCGTCAAAAGCCGCACGCGACGAATCCATCCGGCGCAATGGGCGAACACTTCAGCTTCAGCGCCTTCAATATCGCACTTGAAAATGTCTATGGGGCCTTCGACCCCGCTGCGTGCCAGGATGTCCGGCACGGTAAGGCCGTCTATGGGCGTGCCGTGCGGTTCGCTTGTTACATGAAACAAGCACTCGCGATCATCGGTCGCGAGATAAACCTTGCGAGCCAGGCCAACGGCACAGGCCTGAATCAGGCTTACATGCGAGCCTGGCACCGCAGCCGCATTGCGCCGGCACATGGCAAGATTGCCGGCATCAGGCTCAACGGCCACCACATGGCAACCCGGCCACTGCGCCAACCATCGCCGAATTGAATAGCCGGCATTGGCCCCCAAATCGAGCACGGTTTTCACATCGCGCGGAGCGGCGGCGATCAGCCGATCGTATTCACCGGCGACAAAAATTTCGTTAAGCATGTCGTAATCGCTGGAGACCAATCGTGCATAAAACGCACCCGACACACCAGGGCGGTTTATGCGCAGGATGGCTCGACGGCCCGGCAGCGGAGCTTTCGGATAGCGCTGCAGGTAATACCTCCACACCGCCAGCCACCATTCGCGCCGCGTCGCATAGTCGTTTCGCTGCCGGTAAAGCGATCGAAGCCCCATGAATCTTTCCGTGTTGGCAGCGTTTGGCTTGCTGCGATAAATAAATAGGCTGCCGTTGCCCGCACTTTGGGGCGGCGGGGTCGCCTCACGTATATCTGCTGTATATTAACCGCCGTTGGCTTTGCTTAACAGATGCCGGCGCGAGGGCAGCAACACCCGCTGGCACAAAGGGCAAGGCGTTTGATGCGCCGCGCGGTCATGGTAAACGCCAGAGCCCTGCGGCTGGCCAACCGCACGACCACGTTAGGGTATTCCCTTATGGGCCATTAAGCGCGTTACCGACACGAAATCGCGGATGATTTTTAGTGTTCTTTTGGTAATTGCCCGATTGGATTTTATTTGCGGGAGGCGATACTACCTTACGTACAGCGGCGGCGGCAGGGTGCTGCGGTTATGCTTGTGATGTTTTTCACAGGCGGCAACGTGTGGCTTCGCTTGCCAGATCGCTGTGTGAGTGGTATTTGTTTTTGTGGTGTTTTTAATTGAGGACTCACTAACATGATGAAAGAGATGGAATCACATAGACCTCGTTGGGCTGTATTAAGCATTTCTGCCTTGGCGGGCGTGGTCGGGGCGGCCTTGGCCTGTGGGCTTATGGCTGGTTACACCCATGCGGCTAACGGCCAGGCGACTGCGGCATCGAACATGGCGCTGCAAGCGCAGCCGTCGGCCCAGTTGCTCGGGTCGTGGACGGCGCCCCCGTTTGCCAAATTCAAAAAGAACCCGATTCCGGAAAGTGCCAGCTCCATCGCCTCCGGGCATACCATTTTCACAGACAACTGCGAGGCCTGCCACGGCACTAATGGCAAAGGCGATGGGCCGACCGCATCGTGCCTGAATCCACCGCCGGCTAATCTTACGGCCGCGGCTGTATGGAAACAGGGCGAAGGTGCCCTATTCTGGAAAATTACCAACGGCCACAGCCCGATGCCTGCGTTTGGCCAAAGCTTGACAAAAACGCAGCGATGGAATGTAATCAACTACATGCACAAGAACTTTGATCCGGCCGGGCATTAAACCCTGTTTCGCCGGTTGCGTGGGTAATAGACATTTTTAAAAACGCCTGAAAAGGGTTTGGTAAAGCGTATTGTGGATAAGGCTATCCGCTTAACTTTTTACAAGGAGACCGCTATGAAACCACTCGTCACACGGGTACTCGCGACGGCCGCCATGCTGGCGGCGGCGGGCACGGCTCTGGCCGCGGACAACGCATCCTCACCGAGCTACCAGCAGTTGCAGCATAATTATTCCACCCTTCAAAAGCAGATGATGCAGATGCAGAAACAGATGGCGGCCATGCAAAAGCAGGTGGCGAGCCAGCAAAAGGAAATTGCCGCCAGCAAGTCCTCCAAAGAAAGCGTTGATGAAAAGGCCACCGAGCAAAGCATCGAGGACCTGTACAACCAGATCAACAAGCAAAGCCAGAAGATTTCGCAGATGGAACCGGGCAGCACCAATTTTCTCATCGTGGGCGACGCGAACGTAACATTTACCAATCAGCGAGGCACACCCTCGCAATTCTCGGCCGACGTAAGCCCCATCATAGATTGGCAGCTCGACAAACGCCTGCTCTTGATCGCCGGTTTTGATTTCTTCACGCAGGGCAACAGCGGCGACTTCAGCAGCGGCGCCGGTGACGTATCTATCATTGATCTGTCCTACATACTTAACGACTACATGACCGTCGGCGGCGGCATGTTCCCCTCGCCATTTGCCGCGTACAACAACTACTTTGGTCCTCCCTGGATCGAACCCATGGTGGATGCGCCGGAGGTGTACAGCTATCTGACACCATCCAACGAAGTCGGCGGCTATATCAGCGGCGCGGTGCCGGTTGGCCCCACGCACTTCAATTACAATTTTTATGCGAGCAATGGGCCGGATATCATTTCCAGTGATCAAAACCCCAATGGCCCCGGCAGTGCACCCGGTGCGCTCAACTTTGGCGACACCAACAACTATAACAACGGCAAAGCCATCGGCGGTCGCCTCGGCTTTGTGCCCATTCCTTCACTCGAAGTTGGTTATTCATTTGAATATTCCGAGCCCGTCACGCAGCCCAGCACGGCCATTGCCACGCCATTCCACGTCAACGCCTTCCTGCAGGCGGTGGACTTTAACTATGGCAAAGTGGTCAAGGCGCTCGACGGTTTGGTGCGGGCCCGCGGGGCCTGGATATTCTCAAGCACGGATGGAGCTGTCTATCCCGGTACGGTCGGCCCCGACCCCTTCAATGGCCACAGCAACGGCGGCTTTGTTGAGCTTTACTATCAGCCCACGCTTATTGATGTACCCTACCTTAAAAATCTGGGGTATGCTTTCCGCTATGACCGCGTGGATATTCCCGGTAATAACCCGGGCGCTCTGCACGAACAGCGTTATTCGTTCGGACTCAACTACTGGCTCTATTCCGATGCGGTTATCAAGGGCGAGTACGAGTTTGATAACGTGGAAAACACCGGCGGCAACAACGCCTTCTTCCTGCAGTTTGCGGTTGGCATTTGATGTTGGGCTATTTTTACAAGGAGCTTTTTATGCGATTTGGTTACACCCTTGCCTCCGGATTAACGCTCGCGGCGCTTGTGGCCGGTCTGGGCGCCTGCAGCAGCCAGCACAAGGCTGCCGCAACCCAGTCCGCGGCCAAAGAGTCTAAGCTGCCGCAGTCGGATGCGGGCATCTTTTCCAATCAATATGAAGAAAAGCAGAGCGGTGCCCAGTTATGGGCTGAAAACTGCGAACGCTGCCACAACCTGCGTTCACCTTCGCAGTTCAATGCCGCCCAGTGGGACATTATTGTGCACCACATGCGGGTGATTGGCGGGCTTACCGCAGTCGAGGCGCGTAAAATTCGCGTCTTCCTCGAATCCGCAAGTGGCCAGTAATCGCCGCTTTGCAGCACGAACTCCACTCTTTCTTCAAACCCGCGGGCGCTGACTACACTCCCAGCGCCCGCGTGGCGTTTTGCAGGTTTCGCCTGACATTCGGACGCTCTGATGGAGCAATGCCATAGAAGGCTCACGGAGATTTCTCTTGTGGCGGCGGTGCACATCTGTTGGCACGGAGGAGCCGGTGCCTGGCGAGGTTTTGGGTGGCGAGGAACGCGGCACTACGAGGCTTATATCCGGTGCTTCGTCTTGCGTGAGATTGTTGCCGACTGGAAGCCCGCGTTAAAAATGGCGGGTGTCGCGGTTGGTTAGATTGGTGATCAAGGTGAGTGTGAGGTAATTATTGCCGCCATAACGGGTCGTCGGGTTCGATTGGCACGATGGAACGGATGGCAACGTCGCTGATGATGGGCAGCGTCAGGTTGTGAACAGCATTGGTTTCCATCATGCCGCGGCCGACGAATTGGCGTTTTCCAGGCAGGCGCATCTGCATGGCGCAGCTTGTTCGGACGGAAAACGGCGTGGTTTCCATAACGTGGCGGTGCGTTAACAGCAGCTCGACGGTGTTGCCGCGGGTATCGCTCCCGTGCATTGTCATCTGACAGGGGTATCGCACGAGCGACTTGGTGAGGCGTGTCTGGCGAATTTCAGTACGTGGATGCTCTAAAATAATAGGTTCTGCGCCCTTCTGAAAAATCAAAATTTTATCGCATGCCGGAGCGCCCGACTCCAGGCCAGAGGCGACATTCCAGACAACAGCCCAATCGTCGCCGAGCACGCGGCCGCGGGTGAAACGCTTCATGCCACGGCCAATGCCCGAGCCTCCAACGTGATGGTCGTGAAAGCCTATGGTGTTAATAGGAGAGTCGAGAAGCATGAGATTTTCGCGCATGTCCAGATGCTGAACCCTGCCGGTTACGGTGCCATGCGGAGCCGCGACGATCCATTCGTGATGGGCGCCATCGGCCCCATCGGGCCGAAACGCTCCGGAGTGCTGCACGGTGGGAAAGCTGGGCACAAAGGTCAAATCAGCAATGACAGACTGATCGCGGCGATGCCGAGGTCCAGCCAGCGTGATGTGCGATGGGTATCCGCGAACCGAAATGCCAAAGCTGCCGTCCTGCCGCAGCGTGACGCGATTCGGCCCGACCTGAAACTCGGGCCAGTCGGTGCAGCCTTTGAACGAGCCTGGGGGATACATATTGAAAAATCGAGCGGCGCAGCGGCCTCCCTGAAAAACCGCAACATAGGCGGCGGGATAAAACGTCGGCAGCACCTGTCCGCGGATACCGCTTAAATCGCGCTTGTGCATGCGCCAATGGAAGCGGCGAATTTCAGAAAGATATTTGGAATGAAAACAAAAGCCGTCGTAAAGAGCGATTACCACGCCGTTGCCGGCGGCATCAATGGCATCAAAGTGCCACCATTCGTAGGCACCGGGTGTGCGCTGCTGTCGCCAGCCATCGGCAGCCCAACGGGTGAGCGCTTCGGGTGCTGTAAGGCCGGCAATTCCGGCCCTGCTCGAGGCCGAGGCCCCGACGGCGGAGTCATCGGGTGATGGCGTCCGCGAGGCAACGTAGGGATAAGAGGGTGTAGGCCCTGTCATAATCACGACCGCTAAAACAACAACGAACATTGGTGGCCAGAATCAAAAAGAATCTGATGACCACCGAGGTGTGCCGGCCACAACCCGGCCTGCACCGAATTTATCGGCATAATGTTGAGGATGGGTTTAGAGTTGTCGCCCATCTGCCGAGCATTTTCAGCCGCGTAAAGCCTTGCAGGCACCACCAGCACCATTGCACCACCACCGCTCGACGGAAAGACCAGCGCTCTGCCGACAACAAAAGGCCTCTTGCGCTTCGAGGCCAGGCAGAAACGCCCTCATAACGCCACTCACTATAGACAATTGGGCGGGCAAAGGCCAGCAAATAAAGACTGAAATTCAATCTGGGCCGATTTTATCGGAAATACGGGCGATGGGCGGATGGGTCAAAAGCCGTTGGAAAGCTCGGTATCAGTGGCCAATGTTGCAATGTCATGGGGGCTGCACTCGGCATACTGACGTGCGATATCGGAAATGGCGGGTTGTACCTCCCAAAGCAGTTGACGTCCGATAGAATCGTCGAAGCTGGCGGCCGCGACGGCTGTGTTGATAATTCCTCGAGCGGCCTGCAAAAGGCATGCGGCAACGGCGCGCACGGGGTTGGCTGTGGTTTCGCTCACGAGCGAGCCAAAAGCCACCGCATGATGCAAATCCACACAAGCCGCCATAGGATCAAGCTGATCATGCACGGGGTGGCTCCAGTCCCACCGGCGCGAAAGCTCCCAGAGCCGGCGGCCCATGTGCAACGAGGCCAGGCTCATCGCCGGCGGACTGGCAGCCGAGAGCTTTTGACACAACTCGCCAAGCCCTTGAAACTCGCTGCTGCGAGCAGCGCGAAAGGCGCAACCCGCCGCAATGCCATCGCATGGACCGATGAACAGCTTGAGCAATCGCTGAACCAGGTTGAGCACATCGCTCGGGCGGCTTAAGTCGCCGCAGGCGGCTCGGCGCTCTATGCCAAAGCAAAACGGATAACCACCACCTGCCGATGGGGCATCAACGAGTTGAACTAAACCGAGTACGTTCACGGCACATACTCCGAATAAGCGACTCACCTATTATGATTTTATCGGTTGGGGTAATGCAAGAACTGCAGGCATACGCGCGGGCCTGGCCCATTTGAGGTGGCGGCCGTTGGTGGCAGCGCTTGAACCCGTCAGGTGGCTTTGTCGCGCGGCTTAAGGTCAAGCGAGGCCGAGTTCATGCAGTAGCGCAGGCCAGTGGGTTTTGGGCCATCCTTGAATACGTGACCGAGGTGTGCCCCGCAGCGGGCGCACTGCACTTCGGTGCGCGCCATGCCATAGGAGGTATCAGAATGTTCGCGCACGCCAGCAGCATGCAGCGGCTGAAAAAAGCTCGGCCAGCCCGTGCCGGAGTCAAACTTGGTATCAGAATCGAAAAGTTCCTGCCCGCAGCATGCGCAGCAATAGGTGCCGGCGGTTTTGGTGTTCCAGTATTTGCCGGTGAACGCTTGCTCGGTGCCGGCCTGCCGCGCGATGCGGTATTGATCGGGCGTTAAGATGGCTTTCCACTCGTCGTCGCTTTTGCTTTGCCAATGAGCGGTACCGCAGGCTGCGGGCTTACTGGTGCCGCAGCTTGTGGTTACGGGCTTGCTGGGGGTTGTACTGTTTTGGGTGTTAGACACTGTGTGCTCCTTTGCTGGTGGATAATAACCTGAACTCATTGCGGCCTGCGACCGGGCCGCGGGCGATGCGTGAGTCGCGGCGACGCTTACCGCTTCTTGCCGTTTCCAACGTGACAACTGTAGTTGACGCCCTTTTTTTCAAAATAGCGCTGATGGTATTCTTCCGCGCGGTAAAAGGTGTCGGCCGGCTCAATAGAGGTCACGATCGGGCCAACGTACTGGCCGCTGTTGTTGCGGCGCAAAATCTCGGCTTCCGCCTGCTCGCGTTGACTCTGCGAGTGATAAAAAACCGCGCTGCGGTATTGTTTGCCAACGTCGGGTCCCTGGCGGTCTATGGTGGTTGGATCGTGGCTTTCAAAAAACACCTCGAGTAGTTGCCCGTAGGTTACCTGTGACGGGTCAAAGCGCACCTGTACCACCTCGGCGTGGCCGGTTTCATCGGTGCAAACATCCCGGTAAGTTGGGTTGCGGGTGCTGCCGCCCTCATAGCCAACGGCAACGTCCAAAACGCCGGGCACGCGCCGAAAGGCAGCCTCAACGCCCCAAAAACAGCCCGCCCCAAAATCGGCAACTTCAACACTCATGCAAAGCTCCTGTCATGTCGTGCGTCTGGCGGCACCGGCCTGTGCCAGCTTGGCAGACGTCAATTGTACTACGGCCGACGTGTGGCCATGGATGAATCAGCCGGCATCTTCCGAACGGCCGAAGAGCAGGTCCATCAGCGGCCGGTCGCTGCGATTAAAGAATACATAAACGTGGTCGCCCGGTTCAAATACCGTGTCGCCGCGCGGCGCGAGCAAATCGTCGTTACGCACAATGAGCATGACGGCGGCGGCCTTGGGAAACTCAATATCGCGAAGGCGAGCGCCGCATACGGCTACCGAAGGTTCAATCAGGAAAGATGTTACTTCGCCGGAGAGCGGCCGTGGCGAATTAATCTCCAGGACGGCCTCGGGTGAGGGTTTTTCGTCGGCGACAAGGCCCATGCGGCGCGTCACCCAGCGGATGGTTGCCCCCGGAAACAGGGTGTTGACCACCACGACAAAAAATACAATGTTAAAGATGTGCTGCGCACCCGGCAGATGCGCCATGACCGGAAAAGTAGCGAGAATAACCGGCACCGCACCGCGCAAGCCCACCCAACCGATAAAGGCGGTTTCTTTCGTTGAGTAACCGAGCGGCAACAGGCAGGCCGCCACCGCCAGAGGCCGCGCGGCAACGGCCAGCAGCACCGCCAGCGCGACGCCGATGCCGGCGACCTGAAGGAGTTCGCTCGGGCGGACCATCAGGCCGAGCATCAAAAACATGCCGATTTGTCCAAGCCAGCCCAGGGCAGCGTGCACGCGGGCTAAACCATTTTTAAACGGCAGCGATTGGGCATCCATCATCAGGCCGGTCATGTAGACCGCCAGAAATCCGCTGCCGCCAGCCAGCGTAGCGGCCCCGAACGAGGCAAAGGCGGCTGCAAGCGTGAATGCCGGAATTAAACCAGAGGACGCAAGCCGCAGACGCCGCAAGGCCGTGCGTGCCGCAAGGCCCAGGGCGGCTCCGACTATGCTGCCGATTAAAAGTTGCAGCGGGACATCGGCCAATAGTTTCCACCAGATGGGGTGATGATGTTCGAGCACAGCCACCACCGAGGTGGTCAGGATAACAGCCATGGGGTCGTTAAGGCACGATTCGAGTTCAATAAGGCGGCTCATGCGCGGCTGAAGTCGCAGGCTTCCGCCGCGGAGTACGGCAAAGACGGCTGCAGTGTCGGTCGAAGAAACGACGGCGCCTATGAGGAGTGATTCGTTCAGATCGAGGCCAAAAAGGTGCGCCAGCGCCGCGACAATGCCGGCCGTGAGGGCGACGCCGATGGTGGCCAAAAGTGCTGCCGGGGCCAGGGCGCTGCGCAGCGTGCCGGGAGAAGTGTTAAAGCCGCCCTCAAAGAGAATTAAGATCAGCGCCACCGTGCCGAGCCGAAACGCGAAGTGATAATCGTTAAAGGCGACACCGCCAAAGCCCTCTCGCCCGGCGAGCATGCCCAAGATAAGCAGCACGAGCACGGCGGGTACGCCGAGGCGGTCGGCCGTGCGACTGGAGGCAACGGCAATAAGGCCCAAGACTCCAAAAAGCAGCAGCAAGGCTGCGGTTCGTGCCGGCTCGATGAGTGCCGGTGAAAGCCAGGGCAAGGCGGGCGAGCTAATCGCGAGAGCGATCATGGAAGGTATGGTAACGCTGGGCCGAATAAAAAGTAACCAAGGCGTACCAATGGGCCTGCTGGCACCCCTGCCGCCGTCAGTTTCAGGCTCATCATTTATGACGAGGCACCCGCGCAGGCACGAAGCGTGAAACATTATGTTGTGAGTTGGCTGGCGAGTACGCCGCAACCACCGCAACTCTGGCCGAATGGGGCGGCGTGAAGGGCTATCAGCCCGGTAGGGATTGACGAGGAATTGTACAGTGCGGTGGTAACTTTGTTGACACTAAGTCTCAACCATGCTAACTTTCCCATTGTGTACTACATGAGACTAAGTCTCAACTAGTCGCGCGGCAAGCTGCCGCGAAACAGGCACCGCTACGGAGCGCCACCGATGAACTCACAGCCCACTTCGGCAAACTCGGCGACATCACTTGGTTGGGGTGCCATCATTCGACCGCCTCAAGGGGCGGCGGCGGCCCGGTTTCGGTTTTGGCGGCGGCTGGTTCTGTGGGCCATGCTTGCGGTTGTCGTTGGGGTATTGGTATGGCAGGGGCTTACTGCCAAAGGCAACCCGAACCCGGATGCCGCCAACATCAGCCGTTCTGCTGTCGTTTTAGATACGGGCATTCTGGTGTTTCGTGAAGGCCTTGAGGCCATTCTGGTGCTGGCGGCGCTCACCGCGAGCCTCGCGCGAACCGACCAGGGCTACCTGAAGCCGGTGGCGCTTGGCTCGGCGCTGTCGTTTGGGGCGACGATCTTAACCTGGTTTGTGGTGGTCGGCATTTTGTCGGATGTTAACGCACCTGAACTGGCCCTGCAGGCGGCGACGGGCCTCCTGGCGGTGCTGGTGCTCCTGGTCATTATGAACTGGTTTTTTCATAAGATTTACTGGGCCGGCTGGATTATCCATCACAACCGCCGCAAAAATGAGCTGACCTCCAACCCCCAGCGCGGGCAAGCCGCGATCTTCCGTGGGCTGCTGCTGGTCGGTTTTACCAGCGTGTACCGCGAGGGGTTCGAAGTGGTGCTGTTTCTCCAGAGCCTGCGGCTCAAGGCGGGCACGGGCGTGGTGCTTGAGGGCGCGCTGATTGGCCTGGCGCTTACCGGCATCGTGGCGCTCTTGACCTTTGTGGCGCACTACAAGCTGCCCTACCGTAAGATGCTTATACTCACGGGCCTGATGCTCGGCTGCGTGCTGATTGTGATGGTTGGCGAAAGCGTGCAGGAAATGCAGCAGGCCAACTGGATTTCAACCACCACTCTGAGCTGGAACATGCCCGACTGGCTTAACCTGTGGTTTGCCATTTATCCGAGTGTTGAGAGCTTGGCGTCACAACTGTTTGCGGCAGTATTTGTGATTGGGTCGTATTTTGTCGCACGGCATTTCAGACGCAGTCGCTCGGTGCGGCAGACGGATGAACTCGCCCTGATGGAGTAACCCGCCGGTGTCGTCGAGTGCGCCAAGCCCCCCAACCCGCGACGTCGAGAGCCGCGGCCAACTGCGCCTGACTGGTGGCCTGATGCGCTCGGTTAAACTTCTGCTTTTGGTGGCGGGGCCGGGGCTGGTGGTGATGCTGGCCGACACCGACGCCGGCAGCGCCATCACAGCGGCGCAAAGCGGTGCGCAATTTGGTTACAGCCTGCTGCCGCTGCAGTTGGTGCTGATTCCGGTGTTGTATCTGGTTCAGGAACTTACGGTACGCCTGGGGTTGGCCACCCAAAAGGGCCATGGCGAGCTTATACGTGAACGTTTCGGGCGTTTTTGGGCGTGGCTTAGCGTGGGCACACTTCTTGTCTCGTGCGTTGGGGCGCTGCTGACTGAATTTGCCGGCATTGCCGGTGTGGGGCTTTTGTTTGGCGTACCGGCATGGGCGAGCGTGTGGGGCGCGGTGCTGCTATTGATTCTTGTGGCGGCGACGGGCACCTACCGGCAGGTGGAAATTGTCGCAATTTTGATTGGCCTTTTTGAATTGGCTTTTGTGTTTGCGGCTATCAAGGCGCACCCTTCCGGCGGCGACATTGTTGCCGGCGTGCGCGAACAGCCCTGGCACGACAACAATTACCTGTTTCTGCTGGCGAGCAATGTTGGTGCCGTCATAATGCCTTGGATGGTGTTTTATCAGCAGTCGGCCGTCGTGGATAAGGGGCTGGGCATGCAGCACCTGCGGCCGGCGCGGCTCGACACGGCCATCGGCGCGGTGATTACGCAGTGCATCATGGGTGCGGTGCTGATTCTTGCTGCGTCAACCATTGGCAAGGCCAACCCGCATGCGTCGCTCAACACCGTACAACAGATTGCCACCGCCATTACGCCGGGCCTGGGCGAGTTCTGGGGTAAGTTGCTCTTTGCCCTGGGCATGCTTGGAGCGGCCCTGGTGGCAACCATTGTGGTGTCGCTCACGGCGGCCTGGGGGCTGGGCGAGGTCACCGGCTACAAACATTCGCTGGCGCTGCATCCGTTTGAAGCGCCATGGTTTTATGGCGTTTATGTGGTGTGCCTGCTGGCCGGAGCCGGCATCGTTCTTTCCGGTGTTAATCTGGTGCGGTTGACCATCAGTGTCGAAGTCATGAATGCGCTGCTCTTGCCGATTGTGCTGGGCCTGTTGTTGGCGCTGGCGATTAGAGCGCTACCGGAAAAATGGAAGATGCGAGGCTGGTATCTCTGGCTGGTTGTAGCGACGATCGTGGCGACATCGCTCGTGGGTGTGTATACGGCGGTTGCCGGCCTGAACAGCTCGCTGATGCACAGCATCGCGCATTGGGCTAAACATCTGTTGTAGACGCGGTTGCGTCGCCGGCGGACATTTTACCGGACAACGGCCCTCCGACGGCCCTGTCTTTTGTCGCGGGCGATTGCTTTTTGCACATTTTTAGATTGACTCGCTCGGGGGGAGCAAGCATAATTTGGGCGGTGAACTTGCAATACAGGCAAAACGTGCTGAGGCATCGGCCCAATACTTTGACCTTACGAGGAACCTTATGACACAAGTACTGTTTTACAGCAAACCCGAACCGGTGGATTCGCAGAAGCATCGGAATCTCAAAATAAACGCGCTGGGCGCAAGCTTGGACTTTGCCAGGGCCACCAACTCGGTACCGCTGGCGGTGGTTGAGTTTGGGCCGGCGGCGCTTGAGTTTCCGATCGTTTTTGCCGGGCCGAACGTTGAAACGCTCATGCCCGCGGCACTCTTGGGCGTGCGCGACCGGGAGAATCTTTTTGTGGGTTCTGATGGCAAATGGCAGGGGCGGTATGTTCCGGCGTTTATTCGCCGGTATCCGTTTGTGCTGGGGCAGGCCAAGCCCGACAACTTTACTGTGATGATTGATACCCAAAGTCCGCTGCTGCAGCAGGACCAGGGCGAAGCGCTGTTTACCGATCAAGGCGAGCAAACCGCCTACTTTAAGGAGATTGTCAAGTTTCTCACTGATTACCAGGCCCAAATGCAGCGTACGCAACTGATGATGCAGGAACTGCGGCGGTTGAACCTCTTGGTAAGCAAATCGCTGCAGATAAAAGATCAATCAGGCAAGGTATTTAATCTCACAGGCTTTTGGACGGTGGATGAAGAAAAACTCCGCACGCTGCCTGAAGCCGACGCGGCCGCCCTGCTAAAAAGCGGCATGTTAGGTTCGATATATGCCCACCTGTTGTCGCTGGGCAACGTCGTGGCGTTGCACAACCGACTTAAACAGGCGGCTTAAGACTCAGGCGAAGGAGCCTTGAGAGAGAAAAACAAACTATCGGCCCGCAGTTGAAGTGCCATCAGATGACCCCCGGGGCCAGGCACACGTTTTGGCTTGAGGAGCTGGCAAGGTTGCCGCTGAGCCAAGCATGGTTGGGCGATGCGCTTTGAGAGGAATGTTTCCATGCAGTTTGCGGCAAATTTTTTGCGATCCGCAACCCGACGTACCCGGTTTCATCGCGCGGCCCGCCTCGCGGCGGCAGCCAGTGCCGCCACCTTTGGCTCTGCAGCAGGTGCATGGGCTGGCGGTAATTTCATCACGCCCGATGGGCGCACACAAACGCAGTTGCAAAACAATGGCAATATCACCACCATTACCACTCACACCATCGCGGGCGGTGATGCGTTTAATTCTTTCGGCAACTTTACCGTCGGGTCGGGTCATACGGTAAACCTGGTTGTGCCGACAGGCGCTTCACATCTGGTCAATCTGGTATGGGACTCGCCGGTACTGATTAACGGTGTGCTTAACAGCGTGGATGGCGGCCATATCGGCGGCAACGTCGTGTTTGTAGATCCGCAGGGGATGATCGTAGGCGCCGGTGGAACCGTCAACGTTGGCTCGCTTACAGCCATCAGTGCTTCGGCGAGTTTCATGAACACTCTGTTGAATCAGGCCGGCAAGATAGACCCGGCAGCCGCAAGCCAATTGCTCTCGGGCGAGGCCTCGCTGTCGCACGATGGCACGGTGGTGATTGCGGGAAAAATCAACGCGGCCTCGGCGGTTAATTTGGATGCGGCCAACGTGATTGTAGCGCGAGCGGCGACGTTGAACGTTGCGGACGCGGCCCGGTTGCAGAAGGCGTTTTTTAACGCTACGGTCAACACGCAGGGACTTGAGCAGGGTTCGCAGGTGGTGGATGCCAATGGCGTGATCAGCATCGTCGGCTCGCAAAGCGCGCAGGTGGCTGGCGCGCTCCACGCCGGTGGTGCAGCAGGCGGCACGGTGGCCATCAGCGGCAAGCAGGTGCAACTTACGGCGTCGGCCCGGGTAGATGCGTCGGGAGCGAACGGGGGCGGCAGCATCTTTATTGGCGGTGGCCCGCATGCGCCAGACGCGATGTCTGAGGCGCAGCAGGTAACTGTTGCCCCTGGGGCGCAGATTTCGGCCAATGCCTCTGAGCGTGGCAATGGGGGCCATGTCGTGCTTTGGAGCAGCGACGGCACCACCTTTGCCGGCACGATTGACGCCAGGGGCGGACCGCAGGGCGGCAATGGCGGTTTTGTTGAAGTATCGGCCCGGCAAGGTTTGGCCATGCTGGGAGAGGTTAATACCACCGCACCGCGCGGGACGCTCGGTACGCTGCTTTTAGATCCGACGGATCTTTACATTGTCAGCAGCTCCTCGCCCGGCGATGAAACGCTGGGCGGTTCTGCGCCCCAGTTGCCCTATTCGCAGGATGCGTCGTCCACCACCAGCACGGTAAGCGTGGCGGAACTCCAGGCCTTGGGCGACACCAACATTACCTTGCAGGCCTCTGACGCGATTACAATGGGTGACTCGGCGGGAGCAGCTACAGACCTTAATCTCGCGGCAACGCTTAAAACCGGTACGTTGACGCTTGAGGCCGGAACCAACAGCGGCGGTTCACCCGCCAACGGCGCCGGAAATATTGTTTTTAATGTCGGCAGCAGTATCGAAACCGGCGGTGGTGGAGTGGTGTTGCATGCGGGCATTAACTCGCCAACTGGCAGCGACACCGGCAGCAGCGGAACGGTCACGCTGGGTTCGATCACTACCAATGGTGGCTCGCTGACGGTAGATGCCGCCGGCGCTATTACGCTGCCGCAGGGTACCAACATCAACACCCAGACATCAGCCAACACGGTGGCTTCGGGCGGCGCGGTAGACCTTGAATCCATCCAAGCGCAAACGTCCGATTTCAGCAGTTCTACCACGGGCATCACCATCAATGGCGGCATCACGGCAGGAGACATAACCCTTAACGCCAATGCTTCAGCCAAGTTTGATTTTCTCGACAGCAGCCAGAACGTCACGAGCTATGCGCTATCCAACATTTTCGGTGGAGTAGATGCGGTCCCGTTGCCGGCGGTGCAAACCACGGGTAATGCGACGGTAACTATTGGCTCCACGGCGGTGCTGGTGGGCGGCGCGATCAATGCCACGGCGCAAACCACGGAGTTGTCCAGCTTTAACAACTCGAGCCATGTGGAAGCGCCGGTACTGTATGGCGATGTCAGCGGAACCGCCACGGCCACGGTAGCGAGCGGCGCGCATATTACCGCCGACACGAGCCTGAGCGTCTCGGCGATTAACAATGATACGCTCAACATTACCGCGTACAGCGTATCGAGCGCGTCGTTTCAGAAATTCTCAGCGGCGCTGGCGTATGGGCAGGCCAATATTCAGTCTACGGCGAGCATAGCGGGTGGCGCGGTCATCAACACGCCCAATGCAGCCAACGTTTCGGTGGTGGCCAACAACAACAATGCTTTTACGGTGCAGGCGTTTTCAACATCAACCTCCACCGGTAACGTGGGCATAGCGGCGGCCATCAGCGTGCTTAACACGAATGCGATCGCATTTTTAGGCGCCAACCTGGGCACAAGCAACGCCCCCGTCGGAAACGTTCAGGTACTTGCGGCCGACATTACCAGTCAGGAGACAAACTGGGGTTCGGCCGGTGCGGGTTCCAATATTTCAGCGTCGAGTTTTCTTTCCGACAACAACAGCGTGTTCGATTATCTCTCGCAATATTTAACCACGACGGCTTCCTCGGCGACAGGGGCGGTGGCCACCGACAGTGGCTCGGGCGGAAGCAGCAGCAACATACAGGTGGGTGCATCGGTGAGCGTGGCCGTGGTGCATCAGGGAGCCACCGCCGATATCGCCACCGATTCGAGCAACTCCGCCAATACCGCACCCACCATTAACGCTTCGGGCAACGTGACGGTACATGCCGACACGAGCGTTACCGGCGTACAGGATTACGCCGACGCAAGCTCTACCGCCGAAGCAGAACAACAGCAGAACGGTCAGACCCAATCGGGCAATCAAATTGCGGTGACCGCCGCCATTGCGCTGGGCTTTCATTACAACACGACAGAGGCGTATATTGGTGACGGCGTCAACATCACCGCCGCCAATGTGGGCATCAATGCTTACACGTATGTGCCGGCGACCGTCACATGGAATCAATGGTCGGGTTTCAGCAGCATTACAAGCGGGATCCAGTCGTATCAGGGCAAGCTCAACGGCAATCTGGGAGCCGAGGGACAGGTGTTTACCAGTTATGCCGGGGCATCGGCGAGCGGCAGCTCAGCCGGCGGAAGCGGATCGGGCAGTTCAAGCTCGACAGCGCTGGCGGGAGCGGTGGACTTATTTGACATAAGCGACACCACAAAAGCCTACATAGGCCGCAATGCCACTATCACCAGCACAGCCACGGGCGAAACCACCTCCACCGACAGCAGCGGGCAAAGCTACAGTTGGCAAACCGCGCTTAACTGGAATGAAAACCCTCTGGATACGTCCGGCAACAACACCACGCTGGATTTTGCCGGACCAGTCACCGTTTCGGCCCAGAACTTTACCCAAAGCATCAATATGGCAGGCAACCCGATCAGCATCGGGCTTAGCGCGCCGAGCCTCGGCACCTCGTCGAGCGGCAACGGCACCGGCATCGGCGGCGGCTTTACCATCATTTATTACGGCAACAACACGAATGCCGAAATCGGCTCGGGTACGCATATAACGGTTTCCAACACCGGCGATGCCGGTCTATCGGTTATGGCCGATGGCGTAGACCAGGCCGTGGATATTTCGCCCAGCGCCGGCAGCGGCAGCAGCATTGCCGGCAATGGCATCGTCAGCTTTACCGATGTTGAAAACACCACGCAGGCGGCGATCAGCAATGCCGCGACCGTCAGCGCGGCGGCCGTCAATGTCGGCTCGGTAGAGTCGCTGGCGGTTTGGGACGGGGCGGGTGCGATTTCAGCAGGCCAGACGGCCGGCGTCGGCATCGCCATTGCCGCCAATTATCTCAATACCAATACTTCCGCATTCATTGGCGATAATTCGTCATTTTTCGGCACGAGCGATGTTTCCGGCGGCGGTCAGGTAAACGCCAATACGCTTACAGTAAAAGCCATTACCAGCGGCCAAGCCGGAGCATTGGGCGTATCTGGCGCCAAGGCCAGCTCGTCGTCTGATCAGGATGAAAGCTCAAGTTCGGGCCCCGGGTTCATCGGCAGCGCCAAAAATTGGATCAGCGGAAAATTCAGCTCGCTTACCAATAGCGCCGCCGGCACGGTGAATGGCGCTCGCATCAGCGTGGGCAGTTCCATACAAAATATCCCTCTCTTAAGCAGCATATCGGGCTACATTCTGCCGAGCCAGAATGTTCAGGCCCAATCGCAGAATCCGGGCGCTGATTCCAGTAGTTACAGCGTAGCTGTGGCCGGCAGCGTCACCGCCAACGTCACCCTGCTTGATACCAAGGCATATCTTGATGGCGTCACGCTCAATGGTTTAGGCGCCGGGGCGGTAAACCCGACGGTTGAGGCGGCCAATTACACCGGGTTAATCAGCGCCAGCGGCGGAGCAGCCTTTGTAAGCGCCGGCGGCAGCAGTTCGTCGGCCACCGGGGTAGCCGGCGCTGTGGCCTTCGGCCTGATAGACAATACCACAGACGCATACATTCAAAACTCCAGCCTGACCAACGCCGACAATATTAATGTCGAGTCTCTGGCCGGAGGTTTTGAAGCGACGGTTGGGCTGGGCCTTGCCGTCAACACCGGAAGCTCCGACAGTAACACATCGGTAACGCTTTCAATTTCCGTTCCGGTGATAACCAACACCACCGACGCCTGGATTCAGAACTCCACACTGCTAAGCCGCGCGGGCGATGTCAACCGGGCGGTTAACGTAACGGCTTACGACCAGACTCTCTTCGGCGCCGGCGGTGGCAGTTTTTATGGCGGCAGTTCAGACCAAACGGGCGTCGGCGCCGCGTTTACCGTCTCGGTGATAGACAATCAGACCAGCGCTTACCTCGCCGGCGTAATCGCCGATGGTGGCCTCAATGGCAATCAAAACTACGACTCGGTAAATGTCCAAGGGCTTGATGCGGCCAATATTCTCTCCGGCGCTGTCACCGGCGGCGGCAGCGAAAATGGCCTGAGCATCAGCGGCGCTTTTGATGCCAACTACATCGGCAGTTCGCTGGGGGCGTACATCGGATCGTACACACCCAGCGGCGGCAATGCGGGAAACTCCAACATCAGCACCACCGGAGCGGTCACCGTTAACAGCGAGGGTGTGAGTACCAGTGATTCGGTCGCACAGCCCTACAATACTATTTTGGGCAACATTGCCGGCGGCGGCTACAACAGCAATCTTTCGGGCCTTAACCTCAATGCCAACCTCGGGGGTACCAACAGCCTGCCGCTGGGCACCGCCAATGAAATCATCGGTGTATCGGCGGCCATTGCCGTCGGCGGCAATTCCGCTGGCTTAAGTCTTACCGGTAATATCATCAACGACAGCTACACGGCCTATATTGATCAGGCAACGATCCGTGCCGGCGGCAAGGTAAGCGTTACCGCAACCGACAATTCGACCATCATCGGATTTTCGGTTGGTGGCGGCGTGGCCACCGAAGGTTTTACCGGCTTGGGTTCGCTGGAAGGCAACCAGATTGCCGACACCACCTCCGCCAGTATCGGCTCAACATCCGATGCGTCGAATCTTACCAATGTCACAAGTTCGGGCCTTGATGTTGCCGGCAGCAATGATGCCGCCATCTGGGCCTTGGCCGGCAACGTCGGCTATGGAAGTGAGACGGCCATTGGTGCTTCGATCGGCTACAACGGCACGGATGACAGCAGCAGCGCCACCATCGCCAACGCCACCATCAATAACGGCTCGCAGGATGCAAGTGTACATGCCACCAGCGGCTCAAGCATCAACAGCCTGGAAATTGCCGGCGGCGTGGGCGGCGACGCAGCAATAGACGGAGCTGTCGGCGTCAACCTCACGCTCGACAAAACCACCGCGACGGTAAGTTCCAGCAATGTGACCACCGGCACCCTGTCGGTCAAGGCGGACGATCCCAATGCTCAGATCAAAGCAGCCGCAGGCGCTCTGGGCGTGAGCAGTGATGTCGGCGTAGGCGTCGGCATTGTGATCAGCGACATCGGCAATTCGCTTTCAGCAACCATCAGCGACTCGGCCATTAACGCGCTTACCAGCACCGAGGTTATGGCCAGTTCGGGCGGCTACATCGGCAGCATTGGCGCTGCCGTCGCCGGTTCCGGCTCGGTCGCGGTGAACTTTGCCAACAGTTCAAACAACATCGGCAACAGCGTTACCGCGGGTATCAGCAACAGTTCGCAGGACAATGCCGGCAACACCACGACGGTATCGGCGACGGATACAAGCACGATTAAATCGCTGGCCGGCGGTCTGGCGATTTCGGGTGATGCGGCGGCCTGCGTGGCGACGGCGATTAATCGCGTTGGTACCACCGTACATGCGTATATTCATGGGGCCTCTTCGGGTGCAAGCCCCATCTGGCTCGCCAACGACGTTACCACCAACGCCAGTTCAAATGCGACGATTGATTCTTTGGCGGCCGGGGTCGGCGCTTCGGCCGGCGTGGGCGCGACGGGCTCCATCGCTATCAATATTCTTACCAATACCGCCACCGCCGACATTGACAACAACGCACAGGTCACCGCAATAGATAACGTGGGCGTTCTCGCCTTGAATCAAAACACAATTCAGGACGTCGCCGGTGCTTTGGCCATCGGCGCCACCGGAGCGGGCGTGGGGCTTTCCACGGCGGTGAATTACATCGGCGGCAGCGCCGCGGCATTTGTTTCCGGATCGGGCACAGCGGTCAACGCGCTGGCGCAGAATGCCTCTGATGCGCTCACTGTGGATGCGGGCCACCTGCAGAGCGACCCGAGTGCAGGCAATTTCAGCGCTTTGCAGCAATTGCCCGGTGATTTTACCTCCAATGGCGCGCCATCGCTGACGGAACAAACACAAAGCGTCACCGGCCTGGCGATCAACGCCGAGCAGAGCAATACGCTTACGCAGCTTGCGTTCACAGGCGCCTTGGCATTCGACCCGCTGGGCTCTGCGGCGGTGGCCGGCACCATTGACGTCAATGTCATGAGCGGCAGCACCGATGCTTACATAAACCAGGCGAGCATCAATCAGCAAACGTCTTTGACGCTGCCCGGCAATGTGACGTTTCATTTAACGCCGGGGGCGAATCAGCAGGTTAATGTAACCGCATCTACGCACGATTACGGCGGTGGCCTGGTGCTGGGCCTCGCGGGTGGCGCGACCTCCGCGGCGGTGGCCCTTACCGTGGGCGTCAACGCCTTTACCGCGCAAACGTATGCGTATGCCACCGGCAGCAACATCAGCGCGACACAGGGCATTGCTATCAACGCCGTAAGCAGCCAGGACGCCGTCGGTTTGGCCGCAGGACTTTCCGCGGCGATTGCGGGGGTGTCGGGCACGGCGGTGGTGAATTACTTCTCGGCGGATACTCAGGCGTATTCGTATGGCGGCGATCTCAATGGGGGGGCACTTACCATTGGAGCCACCTCGCGCAACAGCGCCACGCTGGTCAGCGCCGCTGCAGGGGTCGGAGCGGTGGGAGCTTCGGGCGTTGGCCTGATCGCCATCAACAAAGACAACACCCAGGCATATCTGGGCAAGACCGGTCAAATAACCACCGTCACCACTGCGGGAGCAATCAATGTAACTGCGGCCAGCAGCACCACCATGAATGCCATGGACGCGTCGGTGGGCGTGGG
Source organism: Phycisphaerales bacterium (assembly GCA_013044165.1). GTDB lineage: Bacteria > Planctomycetota > Phycisphaerae > WQYP01 > WQYP01 > JABEVB01. Next base: position 10,835 of record JABEVB010000178.1, on the reverse strand, counting down.
CGGACTGGGGTTTGCGGGCATGTTGACGGTGGGGCAAAGCAGCAATACCACCATGGCCAACATTGCAAGCACAAATATTGACGAAAACCAGGGCGACCCGCAGGCTGCCGGCGTTAACGTGCAGGCCACCGATACACTTACCGTGCAAAGCTACGCCGGCGCGTTGGGCGGCGGCGGCACGGCCGGCGTGGGCGGCGGCATCAACGTCATTGACATATCCAGCGCGGTTAACGCCGGCATTGCCGACAGCAACATGAAGGTCGCCGGCGCCGTGGCGGTGCAGGCAACAAGCAACCGCAACGTGCAGGTCGTAACAGCCACGGCGGGCTTGGGCGGCCTGGCAGGTGTTGCCGGGTCGGCCGGCGTGGTCATTATTGATGGCGGCACGCCCGGCTCCGACGGCGGCTATCTGAGCACCGCACAAGGCAACGACAGTTCATCCATCAGCGGCATGAATACCGAAACAAGCCAGAACTTCAGCGGCAATGCTGACCACAGCAACCTTAACGATGCCAACGGCAATGGCCTGAGCAGCAATTCCGGCTCTTCGAGCAACTTGCTGGATTCCAATGGCAACGACATAAGCTCCAGTATCAGCGGGCCAAGCCAACAGCAAACCAGTTTGTACGGCGGCGTCGGCAATGGAACGACGGCGAGCATCGTGGGCGGGAGCATCAATGCCGGCTCGGTTTCGGTCAATGCCGCCGACAACACCGCCATTGACAACATTTCGGGCGCGGTGGGCCTGGGTGGCTCGGTCGGTTTTGGCTCGGCGATTGCTGTTACCGAGCTAAGCGGCGTGGTTTCGGCAAGCATTCAAGGCGCAACGGTGCAAGCCGCAAGCGTGCGGGTTTCAGCAATGGAGTCGCCGCTGAGCAATGGGTTTGTCGGGCAAACCATTCAAACCGATGCCTATGCCGGTGGCGGTTCGCTGTTTGTGGGCTTTGGCGCCGGCGTTGCCGTTGGCATAGACAACACCGAGGTAACAAGCTCAATATCGGGCAATATCAATGGGAACTCGTCGGTGGCCATGACGCTCGCGTCACACGACAACAGCACGTTAAACGTACAATCTTATGGTTTTGCCGGTGGCATTGGGGCGCTGGGAGCGTCTATATCGGTGGCACATAAAACCAGCACGGTTAAGGCCAGCGTGGGGTCGGGTTCGTACATTCAGGATGTTGCCTCGCTGGGCCTAACGGCTACCGATGGCGGTTATGTGGATGCCAGCTCCACCGCCGGCGCCGTGGGCGTGGTTTCAGGCAATGCCTCGTACGCCAATGCCCAGGACACCGCGGATGTAGAGGCGCTCATCAACGGCGGCACCAGCAACAGTGCGCCAACCAAGCTCAACCTCGGAAGCGGCGGACTTTCGCTTACCGCCAACGATACGCCATCGGCCTCGGCCAATTCGTTTGGAGTGTCGGTGGGTGCCGGCGCGGGATTGGGCGCTTCTATCGCGACGGCCAAAGTTGCGCCAACGGTGACGGCATCGTCGGGCAACTATGTGCAGATAAACTCTTCCGGCGGACTGACGCTTTCCGCCGGCACCTATGCCCCGACCAGCGGCAGCGCCGCGTATGCTAACACGGTCGCCGGGTCGGGCGGGCTGCTGCTGGGCGCGGATGCATCGGTCGCCACCGCCACAGATTCCTCGGAAATTACCGCCCAGACCGGCGCATACAATACGCTGCCGCTGGGAGCCATTTCCATTAATGCCTTCAGTAACAGCGGCACCGATGCGCAATCCACCGGCGTTGCCGTCGGCGGGCTGGCTCTGGGGGCTTCGGCCAGCACCGCGACTTCCAGTGGGGTAATTACCGCTGCCATCGGCCAGTACAACAACAACACAACCGCTGTTATTACGCCCGGCAATGCCATCGGCGATGGCGACAGCGACAACGATGCCGATGCGGCCGGCGGCAGCGATTCCGGTGACGTCGCGGATGCAACACCTCCTGCTCCGCCGCACAACCCCAGCGTTATCGTGCAGGCCAATGCCAACGACAACAACACCGCCAGCGCCACCGCCGGTGCCGGTGGCGTTGTGGCCGGCGACGTCGTCGTCGCCACCACCAGCGACAGCGCGGGCGTCTCTTCGAGTGTGGGAGCGAACAGCACGCTTGTGGGCGGGGCCATAACGCTCGCCGCGGCGCACAACACCACGTTTTTCGCCAGCAGCAACTCTGTTAATGCCTCGGCACTCGGTGCCAGCGGAGCCAGTGCGGTCAATAATCTTTCAGGCGTTACCAGCGCCAATGTGGGCGGCAACACAGCACTCGACGCCTCGGGTAATTTGACCATTGCCGCAAGCAACAACGACACCGAAAACAACAACAATGGCGCAAACGACAGCGCCAAGGCCGCTGGCGGCGGTATCGCCAATGGCTCGGCCGTAACCGACAACAACACGTTTACTGAACAAGCGCTGGTGAACATCAGCAGCGGCGACTTATTAATCGCCGGGACAGATCCGCTGAGCAATCCAGGCTCGTTGACCATTTCGGCCAGCAACATCATCAACTCGCAGGATTCGATCTCGCTGGTTACCGGCGGATTGCTCCAGGGGGCGGCGGCGGTTTCAACGGTTAACGCGACCGAGACCGATGCTGTCAACATTGGCGACAACACCAGCCTGATCAGCAACGGCACGGTAAGTGTCGGCACCTATTCCAATGATGCCGTCACCGGCAGCGCCTACAGCAGCACATGGGGGCTTGCGGGCGTGGGGGCTTCAACCGCCAATGTTACGGTATCGGCCAATCAAAGCGTTACCCTTGGTTCAAACGTCGGCGTGCTGGGTTATTCGGGCGTATCGCTGACCGCAGGAATGGGAACCGGCGGCCAGATCAGCAATGTCGCTCCCGACGCAATCGCGCAAAGTTATGTGAGCGGGTTGATTGCTATTCCCATCGTGCAGGCCGATGCAACCGCCAACCGCAGCAGCACGCTGAGCACGGGCGCCGGCGATGCCATCAACAGCGGCGGCGACCTCACCCTGGGCGCCTACCGCGGACCACAGTCGGCGCAGACGGACGGCACCGCATACGGTTTTGAGGTCGGTTTTGTGCCCGTGATTGTTTACTCCAACAACGCGGCCAATAACGGCAATGGAACAATCAACCTCTTCGGGGAGTTCGCCGCGGGCTACTTCCACAATCAGACCATTAACATAACGCCCTCAGGCGGCACCGTAGCCGTCAATGAAGTCAGCGGAGCGCCGCTGGTTTATCAGATTGACGCGGCTTTTAATCCAGACAGCTACCTCACCGCGCTGACGCAAAATGATCCATCGCTGCTGGCGCAGGAACTTACCACCGTATCCACCGGCACGGTAACTGCCGTGGACCTTGGGCCGTTGTATGCAGCCCCGGGTAATGTGATTTTGCACGCGAGCCAGATAACCGGAAGCGGTCAGGTTGCCGCGCATGGCGACGCCTCGATTAACGTCAACAACACCAGCGATGCCTACCTGCTGTTTGACGGAGCAACCATCCCCGACACGACGGGCGGCCAGATTCTATACACCGGCACCGCAGCGAGCGTACCCTTGGGCATAACAGCCAGCGCTACAGGCGCGGGTATACGTTCGGCCATCAATATTATTTCCACTTCGACCGATCCGGTGGGCACCTCGCCAACAACGGGGTCGCCGGCGCCGGGTCTGGCGTTTATCGTGCAGAACAGTATCAGCAACATCGGTGGCTTGGTGAGCATAACCAACGATGGCGGCTCGCTGTTTCAAACCGGCGCCGCCCAGATTGCGGGCGAACAAATCCTGGAAAACATTCCCAATGGATCCCTCTTCGTCAACACGCCTACCGTGGATTACAACGCCTCCGGTAATAGTCCGTACAATGAGTGGTTGGGCTACCTCTCGCCCAGCACGCCGGACCTGGCAGCGGCGTATGTTGCGAACTCCGAGTTTGGAGGTGGAAACTATTCCAGCGGGTCGTCGTTTACCTACGCTTTGCTGGGCAGCATCACTGAAGGTAACATCGGCATTATCACCTCAAACCGTGAGATTTATCCCATCCTCGGTAATGCCGTGCCGGGCATCGCCGGCGATAACAGTTACAACACCGCGCAAAACGTCGGTGCGTCGGTCGGTACAGGGGCCTACCTGTTCAGTACGCTTGGCAGTCCGGCCTATACGGTTTATTACCCGGAAGTTCCCATATTAAATCTTACCCCGACGCGCAGCGCTTTCCCCGCCAGCTACGCCACAAACGATGCCTCATCTTCAGTACTGGTGGGGGGACAAATCGGCATCAATGCGTTGCACATCAATATCAACGGCTCAATCAGCAGCGGGCATATAACCAGTGTCAACGTATTGCTGGGGGGCAGCACCCTGGGCGGGGCCATCGCCAGCGCGCAGAGTACCGGCCAAACGGTGGATGTTACCGGAGATATCAGTTCGCTCGGCGCCAACCCGGCGGATATCAAGGCCACCTATAACCCGACGACCAATCAAATTTCGATCACCAATATTCTTGCTTCGGGCGGTGGTTTTGTTTACCTCAATGGCGGCATCGCCAATTCGGGCGACGCAACGGGATCTATCAACGTTAATGCCGGCTTTGGCAATGTTCAGGTTATCAATGACAGCGGCGTCGGCGTGGTGGTCAACAACATCAATGCCGGCTCTGAAGCTCTAAGTGAAGTAAAAATTGTGGATCAATTCCAGCATGTCAACGGGGGCAGCCCGCTGACCACCTGGTATGTTTACGACGTACTCCATGGCCTTAGCGTATTCAACAACACCAATGGAGCCACCGACCTTGCCGGTGCGGTGCAGGTGGCTCCGCCGTCACAAACTCTCACCGCCAACGGGCTTACCACAAGCTACAATCCCCTGGCCGGTCTGGAATATCAGTTCAACGTTTCACGCAACATTTCACGCAGCACCGGCGGCGGTACCGTGAGCTATGATTGGTCTTGGGCCAGCGGCTGGACAGAAAACTCCAGCGGTTACACAGTTGGCAGCACCAGCGACCCGCAGTTTAAGGAACAAATCGGAGGCCTGTTTACCAGTTACTATACCCATTCCGTCAGCACCGATACCTCCGTGAATCTTGGCACGCCGCTTACCGCGGCCTCGCTCATTGCCGACGGCATGCCGGACAACGCCGACTACAACTTCCCGATTTCCGGCACAATAACCGATCTCGCCACCGCACGCGTGGATGCCCCCATACCTATTAACTTTGTCGGCAGCCAAACGGGCATCATCAACATTACCTCAAACGGCGCTCCCATTGTGCTCAACGGTCAAATTAACAATCCGGCCGGCAGCACCACCATTGCGGCCATCGGCTCGACGATAACCGAGTCGCCCTCGGCATCCATTGTTACCAACCAGCTTACCCTCAGCGGCGATTCCGGCGTGGGCACGGCCACAACGCCCATTGGCATAAGGCTTGTATCCCAGCTTAGCGGCCTGACGTTGCCGGCGGCCCCGTCGCTGAGTGTCAACGCCATCACGGGCGGAGTATATGTAAATGTTGATTCTGCCGTGCCGGTGGCATACGCCAAGAGCAGCGGGGATATTGTCATTACCGCGCAAGGCGGCATAACGGCCGCTCCGGGTGGCTCGGGTGTGCAGGGCGATAATGTTACTCTCGTGAGCCAAACCGGCGGTATCGGCACAACCAGCAGCCCGCTGGCGGTCAGCGTGAACGGCGTATTAACGGCTACAGCAGCCGACAGCATTATGCTCAGCAGTTCGCAGAACCTGGCGGTTAACGCCATCGCGTCGGGCGCGGGCGATGTATCGCTGAACGTCCAGGGCAATATCTACAATGCCAGCAGCGAAACGCCGGCACAAACGCTAAGCTCATCACAGCTTAACGCCATCTGGAGCAGCTTGGGGCTGCTGCAACACGACAGCCCCACCGCCCCCAGCCCCATTGCGGTTTCCAACGCCATCAACCCATACCAACGTCTGGTGAACACCAACTATCAGTTGTACTGGCAGCTTTTGAGCCATGGCTCCGTCAACAATGGAACTTTTACGCTCAGCCCCTCGGCGGTGGCGTCATACACGCCCGTGGCCAATGCCGCCGGCTATACCGGCTCCGGTGCCGCGCAAGAGTATGCGGCCAATAAGTACAATCAGGTGCTGAACTTCTTTCAGACGCAGTTCCCGGCCGGCGGCAGTTCGCCAAGCTACAGCAGTCTGCTGGGCACAGCCTACAATGCCGGTTTTAACTATACGGTCAATGCACAAGAGCAGGCGCAACTCGCGCCGGACTTTGTATGGACACAAGGCCTGCTGACCAATGTGCTTAATGCCTCGGCGTTTACACCCAGTGCATCCAACCTTGTGGGCCTTGCCACGCCAAACGTATCAGGTCGCAATATCAGCATCAGCGCCAGCGGCAACATTGGCCAGCCGCTCAGTCCGCTGGTGGTTTCGCAGCAGGCTTTGGCCGCACAGCCGCTCTCGGCCAGCGACCTTAGCGCTATTGCGCTGGCGTACGCACCCGGTGACATCATCATTACCGGCAATGTCAACCAGCAGCAGGGCATCATAACCATCAAGCAGTTTGCCCCGTTGTTTGTGCACGCCACCGGCAATTTTACGGCCGATGCCCATAACGGCCCGCTGTTTGTGCAGGCGGCAGGTTCGCTTAATTTGCCGGCCAATGCCATTTCAACCCCAACGGATGCCCGCCTTGCCGCCACACAAGACATTCTCGCCGCTGGTACGGGCAGCGAGTTTGTATCGGCACATCAAAACCTTTACCTGATTGCGGGTAACGGCAGCATTGGCACCGCTGCGACGCCGCTGGCGGTGCAAACCAGCACGCTGGTGTCGGCCGGAGCCGGGCAGAACGTGTACGTCAGCGCGGTTGGCGCGGGCGATCTTACCCTTGGCGCGGCCTTTGCCGCCAACACGCTCTCCATTGCAGTGCCTAATGGCAATCTGCTCACGGAGCCTTCCAGCAGCTACAGCGGCATCAACCTCGCCGCACCCACCATTGACCTGCAAATTCCCAATGGTCGCATTGGCAACAGCTCTACCAACCCCCTGCAGGTTAACGATGCACCCGGGGCCACCCCGGGTGCCATCAATGCCGCCAATGTCGGCGGCGAAGTGGACATTTTCGACCCCCTTGGCAACACCCTGGGCGTGGGCGCCATCAGTGCCACCGGCCCGGTCAATATCACCTCCGCCGGCAATATCCAGCTTGGCTCGCTTACCAGCAGCTACGTTAATGCTACCACCGCCACCTTTAACATCGCGGCGCTGGGCGCCATCAGTTCGGCGTCGGTCGGTACGCTCAATCTCAGCGGTCCGGCGGGATCGTTGACCACGTTTTCCGCCGGCACGGGCATTGGCGCTGCGGCCATACCGCTGCTGGTCAATCTGCCGGAGTTCAGTGCTGCGACAACCAATGGCGGCATTTACATCAACGATGAAGAATCGGTAACCATTCCCAATCTTTCCGCACCCAATGGCGATGCGGCTATTTCGGTGACCGGTTCGCTCACGATCAATAACCTTACTGTTGGCGGCAATTTGAGCCTCAGCGCCTCGAGCGGCAACATCACGCTTGGCAACATCAACGTGACCAACAGCCTTAACCTTCATGGGCAAAACATTACGGCCGTTGTTCACCAGACCGGCGCACCCCAGCCGCTGGTAGCCAATATCGGCGGCTTTAATGGCGGCGTGGCCAACAGCATCAACCTGACGATTTATGCGCCGTCGCTGATCTTCAGCGTGCTTGATGCCGCCAACACCCAACTGACGCTCAGCAGCAACCAGGTACAGGTGCTTCACGGCGATGTGCCCGGTTCGCTGGCGATTAACACACCCGGTGAAACGCTGCTGCTCAACAACACGCCGCAGCCGCTGTTGCCGGTGAATGTACAACTCTATCAGCCGGGCGGGCTTTTCAACCTGTTGCTTAGCCCCGGGTATGTGCAGACCGACGCGTATGTGCTGCGGTATCAGAGCGGCTGGCAAGACGTGCTGCTGAGCTACATCGGCTCGCATAACGACACGGACTTTGCCTTTGTGGGCGGTTCGATCGTGCGCGATGGGGTTCGGGTGCAAACCACACCCTTTAATTTGCAGAAGGATAAACTTATTTATATTCTACCGCCGCAAAGCCTACCCGGTCTTGCGGGATTGAGCATCAGCCCGCGCGGGGGCGTAAACGTTGGATTTCTGCCTTCACGGGGCAATAAACATTCGTCGGGGAATTCATGACATACCGTTCATTGACGCGTGCACAAAAACTTCGCCTGCCGCGCCGCTCCGCCATCGGCCGATCGCTGGCGATTGCTGTCGGCACTGCCATGGCGGCATCGTCGGCGTTACGGGCGGCCACCTTCGTGCCGCCCAATCTCAACCCGGGTGCCTTGCAGCAGCAGACGCTTAAGCACAAACCCGCGCCGGCGCCGGCTTCGCAACCCGCTGGCCCGGTGCTGTCGGGGCAGACGCCCTCTACCCAGTCGGGCATTACCGAAGGCGGTCCGGCATTTACGCTAAGCCGTATTGCGTTTTCTAGTTCCAAGTTTTTGACGCCTCTGCAGCTCCAGGCGTTAGCCCAGCCGTATTTGCATCATCCCATCCACCTGGCAGACCTGCAGAAACTGGTGGCCCGGGTCAACGCGCTTTACCTCAAAGAGGGGTATCTCACGGCGCGGGCTATTTTGCCCCCGCAGAAAATCACCGGCGGGTTGGTGCGCATAGAGTTGGTCGAGGGCAAACTTGGCCAGGTAACGCTCAAGGGCAACAGTGCCACCTGGCCCAGCTATGTGCTTAGCCGCCTGCCGCTAAAAGCCGGGCAGGTCGTCAACGATCGCAGTCTGGCCGACTCGCTTAACTTTTTTAATCGCACCAATTCGGTCCAACTTAAGGCCGCTCTGCAGCCCGGAAAAACCTTCGGCCTTACCAATATCCTGCTCTACGCGCAGGAACCGCGCCGCCTTACACTTGATTTGGATGTTGATAACTACGGCAACCCGGCAACCGGACGCCTTGAAGGCAGCGAATACCTCAATGTATACAGCCCGCTTAAGCTTGACGACCGCATCAACCTCTACAGCGTGCAATCGCAGGGCGGCATAGACAACAGTCTTTCTTACAGCATACCCATTACAACATGGGGTACGCGCATCGGCGTTAGTTATGAATTCAGCAATATTCATATCATCAATGGCGCCTATTCGGGCATTGACGTAAGGGGCCGGTCTTGGCAGGTGGATGGCTCGCTCACCCAGCCACTGCTGGCCACGCAGCATTGGTACATGCAGGCGGGTTTTGACTATTCGTACAACAGCTCGCACACGCTGGTGGGCGGGCTGGACCTTGGCCCCACCAACGTAAGCCGCGAGAGTCTTGGCCTTACCATGCAGGGCAACTTCAGCCGCGGAGCGCTGTCGCTTATTCAAACCATCAGTTATTCACGCGGAGCCGATCCGCTCGACAACGTGCAGCACCCTTTTATTTATAATGGCAATTTCTACGGCTTTTTTGACTTTACGCCCCAGGTATATGCCAGCCTGCTTAGCGGTTGGCAGTATACACCCACCAATGGCGTCTCGCCGGTCGAGCTTTTTCAGATGGGCGGGCCGTACAGCGTGCGCGGCTTTCAGACCGACGGCATCACCGGCGACAGCGGCTTTTTCTCGCAGCTTGAACTGCATTACCGCGCCACAACCTTTGCCGATGCCTATGTCTTTTACGACGGTGGCGTGCTGTTTTCGCAGTACCCCACCGAGCAGCACGAACAGGCCATGGGCTTGGGCGCACGTTGGACGTTTCTAAAAGATCACATCACGGCCAATACCTGGATCGGCTTTCCATTCAACCGCGTACTGCCCGACCAGCAGCCGTACATCATTGGCGCACAGCTTGTATTTCATTTGCCGTAGTCGCCGGAGTTTTCAGGTACCCGCAGGCAACCGGCGGGGCGTAAGCCGGCCGAAGAAGTAAACCAGGAAAAGGCAGTCTCCCGATCTCTCCGGGCACAATGCAGAATAATAAACCACGCAGACACCCGCAGGCGTGCGGGGTTAATGGTTATTGTTGTCAAACAACTCGCCCGGTGCATGATGGAGAATACGCAATGGGGCTGCAGGCTGACTTGGTCCCGCGTTTACGTTATTCGGCAACGGTTGAGTTTGCGGGCTGGAGGTCGCCGTCAATGCGTATTGGGGGCCTGCAATGACGTGTTTGTTAATACGCCCTGATTTGCCAAACATATAGGCCTCCAGCATCACCCCGCTCGCAAGCAACGCTAATATAACGAAAGTCGCAACCGCTCCCCACGTCTTATTTTTGCGAGGTCTTTTTCGATTGGCGCTGGCGCGCGCCAGCCGTGCTAAGTTGGACAAGTCGCCTTCTGTGACAATTGGCTCCGATTCAATATTTTTGTTCATCATGGGTATCAACTCTTCTGTTAGCGGAATCTGCTGAGCTACAGTCTCGCAATGTGGCGCATTAGATGTAGCACCTCGAGCCGGCGCGGCTTGAGGGGTGGCAGCCTTCACGGGCTTCGCGGCAGCACCTCGGCCCTTAACGTCCGTTGAGCTTGCTCGCGACGGTTTAGGACGCAATAAGCCCGATAAGCGCAACTCATCGTCCAATTTGCCGGAATCATTATTCTCCATACGGGCGCATCCAAGCTTTACAGCTTTTTTCAACACAAGAAAACGTCAATTGTATCCAGTTGAACTTTCGCGTTCAAGTCAATTTGCAGCGAGATAACGCAAATGGGCCTGTGGCAGCTTATGCATGCTTTTGACCTTCAGGCCACGCGGCTGGGGGGCGGATTTGGGGTGTGAGCAAACAGCCATTGATATTGGATGTTTTT